>CAZAZA010000041.1:0-22577 GCA_964489495.1 uncultured Bacteroides sp. | reverse complement strand
TTAAACTTGTTATAGTATCGCTTTTCCTATATATTAAACTTGCACCGAATTTGATATATTGTCATAATACAAGCTCTTTTTACAGATGGCGCTTCCCCTGTTAGAAATATGAAAAATATTAATAGGACAATTGTTGTAATTTTCATTACTTTTTTTGATATTTTGCATTTGTTTAATAATATAGTAATTCCTAATATTACATATGATACATGCATTCCTGAAACAGCTAATATATGTGACAAATTGCTATCTTGAAAGTTTTCCTTAATTTCTCTTTTTAGTTCTTCGTCATTTCCTAGTAATATGCCTAATAATAAGTTTTTATTATCTTTGTCTTCAATATTGTTTTCTACTACTTTGCGTAAGTTATCATACTTGTAGATGTCAAGATAAAATCCGGCGAGTCTGAAACGGATATTGTCGCGTTGAAAATCGGCTGCATATCTTGCCGCTGTAGACCTCAATCGCGCCAGATCAATTGCAGAGGATATGGCTCCGCCTGTATAAACCGGCTGGCTGATATTCACATCCACATTGTTGCCGAAATGCGGAATTGGTGCTTTGTTATAATCTCCCAAGGTTCGGTCAGTAGTGAATCCATCTCCGAGATAGCTGACAGAAATAGAGGCAGAGATATCTGGTAGACGGACTGCAAGTGCTATATCCACTTCTTTCTCTGCTTCGGTTATCGACGTGAGTGAAGGACGGAGTTGTGCACTGTTTGTTTCTGCAATCTCAAAAATGTCCTCAAGGGACAGATTAGGTTGGCAGTTGGCGCACACTCCGTTGCCCGACAGGAATGTGACGCACAGCCACCCTGTGAGCAATCGTAGATTGTTCATGATGTGATGAGAAATTTGACGAAAATAAAGCTTGTACTATTTATCACTCATCTGCCATGCCGGCCAGATGAGTTATGCTCAAAAGAGCATGTAAGGTGACGGAGCGGTGCTTTTCCAGCTCTCAAGATGTCCCCAGCTTCGCACTGAGGGAGTAGACAATTTAATACTTAAACTTTTAGAATCCATTTCTTTGCAACTCTTTATAAGCTGCTTCCTTTCTTTGTTTTGTGTTGCAAAGATAGTACTTTTTGATTATTTGGACAAATTTTAATAATTCATACAATACGGATAAAACCCCGGCAAGGATCATGTGAAAACCTGCCGGGGCTGGATGTGTAAAGCGGGAATTGCTATAGTTGAATTAATCGAGTTTCTTCACGAAAAGAAGACCTTGAGTGTCATTGCCTCCATCGCCGACAGCTTCGATTTCAATGCTGAACGGTGTACCGGCTTCAAAACCGTTGAGAGTGAGAAGATATGTGCGGTGACTTCCGGGAGCAACACTTTCGAAATTGGTGTCAGTGTTGTCCATCACTTCATCGCGTTTAAGCAGACGGATGCTTCCGAGTTTTAGAGGATTGCTTCCCTTTGTAGGGATGAAAGTAAACTCATAGTCGCCGTCGCCGTTTACCTTGCCGGTAACGTCAAATTTTACTGTGGCCGGTTTGTCAGGCTGAATCTGCAATTGTTTCCATTCGCCGGCGTGTTTTCCGTAGACCTCGTAAGCTGAATAGTCAACAGCAAAATATATGGGCAACGAATAGTGAGTAGGCGAGACAACCGTAATGGCTTTGAAATCGTCTTTTGAAGCCACTGTTACAGGCTTAGTGTAGACTGGTGAATGTACATTGGGATATGATCCGTCGGTCGTATAGCGGATTTCAGCACCTTCGACAGCCGGTGCAAGGGTGAATTCCACGCCGTCGGGCACTTGTTTCATATCCTTGATGAGTGGTTCTGGCACCCGGTATGTAACGCCCATCCGGTCGAGACGCGGATACTGAGATGCCATTCGGTCTCGGAATCCTTCGAAATTGCGGTGAGACTCCGGTGTCCACGCCACTTCTGATACCGCAAGCAGTCGTGGGAAAGTAAGGTATTCAGCGTAGTTCTCCGACCTGTTTTCGTCAATCTGATTTAACTCCTGAAGAAGTGTGCCGTGGATAAATTGGTCGCTCCAGAAACATCCCTGTACACCAAGCACTGTAGATGATGGTGAATAGTCGTTGACGGGCATAGAGTAACATTTTTCAAGCGAGATCGGAGGCATCCATGTGGCTGCCTTGATTTCGCCCGGTGTCGACGATTCGGGGAAGTCGAGATACATATGGGTGGCCGGGGTGAGAATTGCTTTGTGGCCTGTTTCTGTAGCCTGAATAGAGTCGGCTACATTGTGCCAGATAAGAGCTGTAACAGGTTTGCTTACTTTACCACGTTGGATTATTTCTTCCCAACCTACAACGGTGCGTCCTTTTTTTGCCATCAAGTCTGCTACCACGTTGGTAAGGTAACCTTGCAGTTCGGAGGCTTTGTTCAGTCCGAGTTTTTTCATCAAAGCCTGACAGTCCGGACATTTTTCATAGCGGTCGTATACGGCCTCATCTCCACCAATATTGATGTATTTCGACGGGAAAAGTTCAACCGTCTCGTCAAGCACATCCGAAAGGAAGTCGATGGAACTTTGTTTGCCGGCACACAGAAGGTCACGGCTGATAAAATGCTGTACTGGCATTTCGTGCTGTTCACCAGTGCATGAGAGTTCGGGGTAGGCGACCACCGCAGAAAGAATGTGGGCCGGAAACTCTATTTCAGGAATGATTTCAACATTACGCGCTGCGGCATAATCGAGAATCTCCCTGATATCGTCCTGTGTATAGAAACCTCCAAGTCGTTTGGTATCGGAGCCGGCCCATGCGCCAACTTCGGTGAGGCGAGGATATTTTTTTATTTCAAGACGCCATCCGGAATCATCGATAAGATGGAGCTGAAGCTTGTTCAGTTTGTAAGTAGCCATCATGGCGATGTATTTCTTGACAAATTCCTTGTCGTAATAATAACGGGCAACATCAAGCATCATGCCGCGCCATGGGCGAGCGGGTGCATCACTTACCGTAATTGCATCGACTTTAAACTCAAGTCCACGTGAGGGTGACGAGCTGTAAACATCGGCAGGAAGTAGCTGGAGTAGAGTCTGGATTCCATAGTAAACGCCTCCGGCATCGTGGCCGGTTATTATGATGCCCTTAGGAGTAACTGACAAAGTGTAGCCTTCTTCAGCAGGTACTTTTGCAGCATCAATTATAAGTTGGATTCCTGCACCGCGAGTTGTTTCGCTGCAAGCAAGATCCATTCCGGCAGATTTCCAAAATCTGTCGCGAAGTATGTCGGCCTGAGCCTTAAGACCTTTGGAATAGCCGATTCGTGTCGACGGGGTTATGGTGAAACTTCCGTCCTGCTGGTTGATGCTCAGAGGTAACGGTACTATCGAAGGTAGCTCGGCTCCTATAGTTTGTGTCGATAGCCCTCCGGCAAGAAGGGCCGCTACTGCACCGGCTTTAAGAATTCTTTTTAACATTTTGGACAAGATTGAATATGGTTTGCAAATATACTGATTTTATTTAAAACGGCGATATGCATACCCAAATCTTTCTGCTGCGGCCCGGTCGAGTTCTTCACGGAATTCCGGGGCAGCTACACTTATCATCAACTTTGCGCGTTCCACCAGATTCTTTCCTCTAAGATTCACAGCGCCGTGTTCGGTGACTATATAATTGGTTTGGAATCTGGTTGTAACTACTCCGGCTCCCGGTGTCAGGATCGGCTTGATTTTATTCAGTCCCTTGTTAGTTGTCGAGAGCATGGCTATGAATGACAGTCCTCCTTCGCTCTGCGATGCTCCGTAGACAAAGTCATGCTGGCCGCCGACCGACGAGAATATGCGTGTGCCTATGGAGTCGGCGCATATTTGTCCTGTAAGGTCGATCTCAAGGCAAGAATTTATTGATACGACTTTGGGATTTTGAGCTATGATAGCCGGATTGTTGGTCCATGCTACGTCTTTGAATATAATGTCCTGATTATAATCCATATAATCATAGAGCCTGCGGGATCCAAGTGCAAGAGAGGCCACCGATTTGCCCGGCATTACTTTTTTGAGCGAATTATCGATAACTCCTTCTTCAAGAAGCGGTAACACCCCGTCTGTCATAGCTTCGGTATGAAGTCCTAAATGCTTGTGACCGTGGAGTGCACGGATAACGGCGTTGGGAATACCACCTACTCCGATTTGCAGCGTGGCACCGTCGGGAATAAGTTCGGCTATATAATTGCCGATTTTTATTTCTTTTTCTGTGGGGACTGCAGTAGGCACTTCAACCAACGGGTCGTCGACTTCTACGGCAGCGTCAATTTGTGAAAGGTTGATAACCGGATCACCATAGCTGAAAGGCACCTGCTTGTTGATCTGTGCTATGACTATACGTGCACATTCCACAGCCGAAGTCGCAAGGTCGGCCGAGACGCCAAAACTGACATTGCCTTCAGCATCAGGAAGGCTACAATTGATAAGAGCGACATCAATGGGGCAGGTACGGTCACGGAAAAGGGCAGGTACCTCTCCGAGAAATCTCGGAGTCATGGTACCATATCCTTCGTCAATCCACTTGCGTACAGAGTTGGCTACGAAAAAAGAATCGACGAAAAACGAGTCCTTGTATTCCGGCTTGCAATAAGGGGCCGGACCTTTCGCTACGGCAAATGCCGAATACAGTGTAACGTCGCGAAGCTCCTTGCCTCGGTCGGCCAAAGCAGCGACAAGCACCTCCGGAATGGAGGTGCTGCCCTGAATAAATACATGGTCGCCGCTGTTAATGAGTTTCACCGCTTCGGCGGCAGACATATAGTTCGTTTTCATTTGCTTTTCATTTCGAGGTTGAATGCCTTGAGTCGTTTGTCGAGTAACTGGAAGTCGGCATCACTCGAAAGAGTAGAAACACAGACACGCACTCCCGGTTGCTTGCTGCCGGTCGATGCAAGTGCTATTGTTGCTATGCCGTGAGCAAGAAGCGCCCTCTGCAACTCGGACCCCGACATATTTCCGTATCCGACAGTGAAGAAAAATCCGTCGGAAATCTCACGGTCACCGTCACGGTCATATACCAAATGAAATCCGTTGCCTATGAATGCTTTACGGGCCAGTTTGCTTCGACGCTCATATTCTCTGCATTCGGCCACGAAGTCGAGCTTCCCGTCGACTGCCGCGTCGAGCATAGCCGCCATCGCATATTGCGACGAATGTGTCGTGCCCGACGATGCGCAGTACAAAACGCCGAATATATATGAGTCGGTATATGTGGGCATGTTGTAGAACTCGCGCAGTTCCGGGAAGTCACGTGCACCGAGTTTGTCGCTTATACATACTATGCCGATTCTTTGTCCGGCATAGCTGAAGATCTTTGATCCCGACACCATAATTATATAATTGTCGGTGTAGCGTGCAACGGTGGGTATGAAAGGCTCGATTGAAGGCTGGCTGAAATCGCATCTGAAATCCATTCCGAGATATGCCATATCCTCAATTACAATAGCATCGTAGCGTGTGGCAAGACGTCCGATTATTTCAAGTTCTTCCTCTGTGAGGTTGATCCATGCCGGATTGTTTGGGTTGCTGTAGATAATACCGGTTATATTGCCTTTGGCAAGATAGCTTTCGAGTTTTGCTTCAAGAGCTTTTCCCCGATATTCATAAATGTCGAACGACTCTATGCCTAATCCGAGAACACGTGCCTGCTGTCGTTGTACCGGGAATCCTGGGTTGATGAAAAGCATGGTGTCTTTGCCTTTCTGACGTTGCCCAAGCAGTAACATAGTTGTAAAACAACCTTGCATAGAGCCTACAGTCGGAACTATATTGCGAGGGTTTATTTCAATATTGACAAACGACTTCATAAACCTTGAACCGGCTTTTTTGAGCAGTGGAAGTCCTGCAATGTCAGGATAACGGCAGGCGATGCCGTTATGTAGCGCGGAGCACTCAGCTTCGACACCTATAGCCGGAGCCTGGATACCCGGATTGCCAAGTTCGAGGTGTATCATGCGTTCTCCGGTCTCGTTTTCGAGGGCGGATGCGAGAGATACTACTTGCCGGATGGTAGCTTTGCTAACGTCGAGTATGCCGATACTGCGGCTGACATTGTCGAGGCGATCTTGAGTTATTGGGAACATGAACCGGTTATTTTTTTAAGTGCGACATTGCAAATTCACGACCGGCACGGAATGCCTTGATATTTGACTCGATTACCGCCTGCGGTTTGGAGGCAAAGACGGCGGCGATCGATTGTTCTATAAGTTCGGCATCTATTTCAATGAGGGGTGAGCAGGCACCGAGCAAGACTATATTCGACGAGCGAACGGTAGCAACTTCTTTGGCGAGAGAATCCATATCGAAAGCTATGACATGGTCAAGTGTATTGAACTCAGCCATGACTTTTTCCATATCGGGATAGTTGTCGATGTTGACAAACGGAGTGGTGTTTGAGACTACCCATCCTGAAGGTGAAAGATAGTCGAGATAACGCAGAGCCTCCATCGGTTCGAGCGATACTATGATGTCGGCTCCTCCAAAAGGAATAAGATCGGAAGCGATAGGAGATGAAGATATTCTCAGGTTTGACTGAACGTCGCCCCCGCGCTGACTCATGCCGTGTACTTCAGCCTGTTTTATATATAAGTCCCGGCTCAGAGCGGCATGGCCGAGTATTGTTGCTATTGTTAGAATGCCTTGGCCGCCAACACCGGCCAGAACTATATCAGATTTCATGGATGACTATACTTGAGGTTGGTTGAGATTTATTTTTTTGACGAAGCATGGCGACGGGCAGTCTGTATGCATTCGCGACGAGACACTATAACTGACAAACCGTTGTAATCAATCTCGTCAAGCATGACTTGCTTCATTGCCTCTACATTTTTCGGAAGCGAGTCGATAGTGATTACATGAGCGGGGTCAGCACCGAGTCCGAGGCATATTTCTTCGAGTTTGCCTGTGCCTTGCGAATCCTGCCCTCCGGTCATGCCTGTCGTTAGGTTATCGCTGATAATCACAGTCATTCTTGTATTCTCGTTGATTGCGTCGAGAAGTCCTGTCATACCCGAGTGTGTGAATGTGGAGTCGCCGATAATAGCCACTGCCGGGTGCTGTCCTGCATCGGCTGCTCCTTTTGCCATGGTAATAGAAGCACCCATGTCGACGCATGTGTCAATGGCGTTGAAAGGCGAAAGCCATCCGAGCGTGTAGCAGCCAATGTCACCGAAAACCTTTGCGTTATCATAGGTGTCGAGTGCTGCGTTCAGTGCAGCATACACATCACGGTGTCCGCATCCCTGGCATAAAGCCGGTGGCCTTGGCATTACAACTTCCGGTTTTGTGGCAACTTTTTTCAATGCTATGCGTTCTCCGAGGTCGGGGCGAATTGACAGCATTGTTTCACGAACAGCATCAGGAGAAAGTTCTCCGTCGCGAGCAACATTTCCGGAGAGCTTTCCAAGCACGGTTAAACCACAGTCGAGCAGGCCACGGAGCGACTTCTCGATGAGCGGCTGACCTTCTTCGAGTACGAGAATTCGGCCGTTTGTCATTTCGGCAAGCTCGCCAATCATTTTGCGCGGGAGAGGATATTGGCCTATCTGTACGGTCGGGAATGGAATTCCATCTGGGAAAAGCTCTGACAGATAGTTGAAAGCGATGCCTGAAGCGACTATACCCAATGATGTGTCTTGTCCGGGAATCAACCTATTGTAGGGCGAGTGCTCGGATTCTTCGGTTAAACGATCATAGCATGCTATCAATTCGCGATTACGCATTCTGGAGTTGACTGGCATAAGCACCCATTGACGGGGATTGCCGGGATATGACATCGGGTTGCATTCGAGTGTTTCGCCGGGTTCAACTACTCCGCGAGAGTGCGAAAGTCTGGTTACAAAACGAACCATGACGGGAATCTGCTCCCGCTCGGAAAGTTCAAAACCATAGCGGGCCATGTCGTAGGCCATCTGCTGGTTGCAAGGTTCGAGAACCGGTACCATTGCAAACTCGGCATAGAAACGGGAGTCTTGCTCATTTTGAGACGAATGCATGCCAGGGTCATCGGCAGCTGCCACTAAAAGGCCGCCGTTTGTTCCGGTCATCGCAGCATTTACAAAGGCATCTGCAGCAACATTCATTCCAACATGTTTCATGCTGACAATGGCACGTTTACCGCAGAATGACATACCCAGAGCTTCTTCCATGGCTGTCTTTTCGTTGGACGACCAATGGGAGTGAATGCCGCGTACAGAGGTCAGCGGATGTGACTGTACAAATTCAGTGATTTCAGTCGAAGGAGTGCCGGGGTATGCGTAAGCACCCGACAGGCCGGCGTTTATTGCACCGAGCGCGAAAGCTTCATCGCCGAGAAGCAATAGTTTTTTTGAGTCCATTACAAAGGTCTTAGATCGGTTATGGCAAAGGGATGAGGGAGTATCCCGATTTTTCTGCTCAAATTTACGCCAAATAATCGGATTATGCAAAAAACAGACATGTAAATTTTTAAATAATTTGTGATTATGGCTTTGGACATTGTTTTTGGCATGTTGTTTGTTATAAAAGTAAGTGTTAACTTTGCAATACCTAACCCTGAACAATGGATTACAAACAATATACTGAATACCGTAAGCAGATGGATTTGGCGATACAGCGCCGTCGTTTCAACGAAGCTATTGCTTTATGTCGCGCAGTGGTTTCTGAAACTGATTCTGTAAATTGTCTTAGGCAGAGTCTTGAGCGTCAAGCTGAGACTTACGGACTGCTATCGGGCTATGCTCTTGATGGTTTCGAAGATCCCTCACGCGATGAGCAAACCGCAATTATCGGTCAGAATCTTGAAAAAATAATGGATCTTGCAGCACGTGAGATAAAGCTCCACGACAGCAATACGCTGTATTATTCGACTCTCCGTTACCTGCGAAAACACCCTGAAGAGTCGATAGAGGCTGTAGTTGCCAGATGCCGCGACTGTCAGCGTAAATATGGCAACGACCTGTTTGTCGATCCTGACGGTATGGGTAATTCCCGCCGGTCGAAGGCAGAACTTGAAAACGTCGAGCGAGAATTGTTTACCCGTATTTGGATTTCCGGATTGTTGTCGGATGCTGATGCTGCCTTGATTCGTAATATTTTTGCAGACGAGGTGTCAGGGCGTCGACTAAAATCACTTGTGGCAGGCGCACTGTTTCTTGGATTACTTGAATTATTTGATCCTGTGAAGGCCGGCCTCCTCCTTGATGCTTATGAGACACATGATCCGACTATTTCAACAAGGGCATTGGCTTATATGCTTGTAGCCTTGACAATGGTAGATAAAGCATCCTTAGAAAAGGCATCCATGCTTAAGCCGAGGCTTGCTATCCTTGCTGATGAAGAGTCATGGCGTCGTGATGTCACCGAGGTATTCCGTCAGCTTTTGATTAGCCGGGACACAGATCGCATAACCCGTAAAATGAATGACGAGATTATTCCGAAAATGAAGGATATGGGTCGTGATCTGACTGATTTGATTAAGGAACGCGGTGGCAATCCGCTTGACATTGAGTCGATGGATGATGCCGAACAGTGGCAACAGTTGCTCGACGATGCCGGAGTCGCTGATAAAATGCGTGAAATGTCAGAAATCCAGGAAGAGGGAGGCGATGTGATGATGACTACATTCGCTCATCTAAAAGATTTTCAGTTTTTCAAGAATGTGGCCAACTGGTTTGTTCCTTTTGAATCAGACCACACCTCGTTACCCGTAACGCATGTAGCCCGACGAGTTGCCGAGATGCTTGAAAATGCACCGATGCTTTGCGACAGCGACAAATATTCGATGGTTCTGTCGCTTGGCCGAGTACCGGCAGCCCAACAGGATTTTCTCGCATCACAGCTTGAGTCACAGGCACGCCAGCTCGACGAATTACAAGCTGCATCTCTCGGCCTTCCGGTTGACAAATCCCGGAATGGAGCAGTGAATGTGGTTAGAAACCTTTATCGCTTTTTCAAACTTTTCTCAAGAGCCGGGGAGTTCGCAAATCCGTTCGACACGTCGCTGAACCTGATGACGGTTCCTTTTATCAAGGATACTATCGACCGTCAAGAGTTACAGCAACTCGCATCTGATTTCTATTTCACCCACGGTTATTACGATGACGCTTTTCCTCTTTTACGGGAAATGGAATCCACGGTTGCACCCGGATCCGAGGCTGAATTATATTTCCGTATAGGGGAGTGTCTCAGGCATCGGGGAGATTTCCAACAGGCTCTTGTATATTTGGAAAGAAGCGAATTGTTTGATGAGAAACGTCGTTCGACGCTTGTAGAACTCGGACACACTTATCGTGCTGTAGGCAATTCTCGTAAAGCATACGAGGCTTTCCGTCGTGCTAATGACCTATTGCGAGACGGAGATAGTTCTCTTCAATTGTTGATGGCTGCCGAACTTATTGATATGGAGAGGTATGAAGAAGCTCTTGAATTGCTTTACAGAGTTGAGTATCTCTACGGACTGACACCTGTTTTTACAAGACGTCTTGCACAGTGTGAAATGATGCTTGGGCATTATGAACGTTGTAACGACCATTTGGGGCATCTTGATCATTTGTCACCGGATGATATGGTAATGCATGCTGTAATCGAGACAGCAGCTCGTCATTACCGTGATGCTGTCGAACGACTGCGAACGGCCATGAAATTGAATGGAGGTATACGAAACGCCGTTATTGATAAATTTGATTCCTATTCGCCATTGCTCCAAAAGGCAGGTGTCGATAAGTCGGTGCTTGATATAATTAAAGATAACATATGATTGACAATAATATTCTGCTAAAACCATTTGAAACTCCGATGGGTGTTCCACCCTTCGGCCAGTTCAGCAGTGAGGATTTCGAGTCGGCAATACGCGAAGCTATCGACCGTAAAATGAAAGAGGTAGATCGAATAAGCAACAATCCCGAGCCTCCTACTTTCAATAATACAGTAAAAGCTCTTGAATATGCTTCATCAGATCTTGACAGGGTTCTTGGTGTGTTTTTCCCCTTACTGTCAGCTTTGTGTACTGATAATCTGATGGAGATTTCCGACAGAATGATGCCGCTTTTGAGCGAAAGTTCAACTCGCGTGACACTCAATGAAACTCTTTGGGGCAGAATAAAGACAGTATACGACGGAGATGAACGTAACAAACTTGACCAACAAGACCGAAGATTGCTGGATGAAACTTACGATGCTTTCCGTCGTTCAGGGGCTTTGTTGCAGGGCGAAGACCGCACCCGTTTCAGCTCGATAGTGTCGAGACTTTCCGAGTTGTCGAATAAATTCGGTCAGAATGTGCTCAGGGATATGAACGCACTATCGGTGACCGTTGATTTTGAAAGCATAAAGGGGCTTCCCGACGATATAGTGAGCGAGGCTGCTTCCCTTGCTGCGGAGCGTGGCGAAGCCGGCCGATATGTGCTTACGCTTCATCAACCGGTTTATACCGCCGTGATGAGGGACTCTGCCGACAGAGATTTGCGCGAACGTATGTGGCGCATGTACATGGGTCGCAATCTGTCTGGAGATTTTGACAACAGGGGAGCTGTGTGCGAAATTGTAAGATTGCGATCAGAATTGGCACGTCTGATGGGACGCGACACATATGCGGATTACTCGCTTGAACATACAATGGCACACACCCCAAGTGCAGTCAACAGTTTACTTGATCGTTTGCTTAATGCATATATCGAACCCGGAAAGAAAGAAATCGATGATTTGCAACAATTCGCTTCAAGGCACTCTGAATATCCACTGGTAGGGGATTTAAGGCCATGGGATTATTCGTTTTATTTCAATTTGATGCGAAGAAAGCTGTATGATTACGATATACAGGCTTTACGTCCATATTTCCAGCTTGAGAATGTCGTTAAAGGTGTATTCGGACTTGCCGAACGTCTATACGGTATACATTTTGAAGAACGTCATGACTTGCCGGTATATCATCCTGATGTAAAAACTTTTGAAGCAATTGATGCCGACGGGTCGTCACTCGGAGTGCTTTATGCCGATTTCTTTCCACGTTCTACCAAACGACCTGGGGCATGGATGACAGATTTCAGAGAACAGGCAGGTGATGAGCGTCCTGTTGTGTCTATCGTTATGAATTTCTCCAAACCATCGGCCGACAAGCCGTCATTGCTGACTCCCACAGAGGTCGGGACGTTGCTGCATGAGTTTGGACACGCCCTTCATAGCCTGTTTTCAAAAGTCCGATACGCATCAATGGCAGGGACATCTGTATATCGTGACTTCGTGGAACTTCCCTCACAATTTAATGAGAACTTCCTGACAGAGCGTGAGTTCCTTGATTCTTTCGCAAAGCATTACAAAACAGGTGAACCGATACCATCGTCAGAAATAGACAAAATCGTGGCGGCGCGGCAGTTTGGTGCATCATATGCCTGCCTTCGCCAGCTAAGTTTCGGAATGCTCGACATGAAATGGCACTCCCTCACACCTGACAATGCCTGCAATATTACAGAAGATGAGGTGGAATCATTCGAGCATGATGCAATGGCTCCTACTGCTTTGTTTGCAGATGAAGCAGGTGCATGTATGTCTGTTCAGTTTAGCCATATTTTCTCGGGCGGCTATGCTGCTGGTTATTATAGCTATAAGTGGGCCGAAGTACTTGATGCCGATGCCTTTGATGCTTTCAAAGAAGGTAAAAGCGTATTCAACCATGGTCTTGCGGAGCGTTTCCGTCAAATAATATTGCAAAACGGGGGAACTCGGAATCCGGATGAGTTATATCGCGAATGGCGCGGACGGGATGCCACTATCAATGCGCTGCTCAGGCGCGATGGCATAAGATGAAGTATTGGTTGCTTCTCGTACTTCTGGCATTGGGAACATGTGTGTCAGCCGGTGATATAGACAATCACCTCAATGAGAGAGGATTTGTAAATCTTAATCGGTTCGGCGACATGTTTGTCATAGACCTCATGTATGGAAGGGATGACAATTTTGTTGGAGAAAAAATGTATGAAGGCCTTGATAGTGCTTGGCTTCACCCTAAAGCCGCGAAGGCATTGTTTAAGGCGTCCTGTATTCTTGAAAAAGAACGTCCCGACCTTCGTATAAAAGTATGTGATGCAACACGACCAATGTCGGTACAGCGAAAGATGTATGACAAAGTTCGTCACACATCCAAGGTCCGTTATGTCAGCAATCCCGCCAACGGAGGGGGGCTGCATAATTATGGCCTTGCCGTTGACGTTACTTTGTGTGACTCAGACGGGATAGAACTGCATATGGGTACTCCTGTCGACTACCTTGGCCCGGAGTCGAATATCGACAGAGAGGAACGATTAGTTGCCACAGGGAAACTAAGTAGCGAAGAACTTGCTAACCGCAAGCTATTAAGGCGTGTTATGAAACAGGCTGGATTCCGGCCGCTTCGTAGCGAATGGTGGCATTTCAATCTTGTAAGCCGTGCAGTTGCCAAAGCTTCTTATTCAGTCGTCGAATAGATGCTGCATAATGCATGCGTCGGCATATGTGCGTCCCCGGCGTACCCATGATCTAAGCCGGCCATAACGTTTGTATCCGGCAGCCGAAAAGAGAGCGATTGACGCTGCATTGTCAACAGCGACAGTGGCCCAAAGCTGGTGCATGCCTATTCGTTTTGAAGCATATTCTCCCGCGAGTTCCACAGCGAGACGGCCATATCCGTTGCCTTCGTATGGTCGGTCAATAAGCACCCCTATTGCAGCTCTACGATTGATAGGGTCAAAGTCCGTGATGTCGAGTGTTCCTATAGTTTCATCGTTTGAATTGAGGACAATCATCATTCGGAGTTGCTTGGCGGCATAAATGTCAGCAACGTATTCTGAAATATAAGATCTTAGCAATTCGCGGGAAAATGGTGAAATGGTAGGAGTACAGTCCCATAGCCGAGGGTCGTTTTCCCATTTGTAAAAAAGGTCGAGGTCTTCGGGCTCGACAGCCCGAAGCGAAATAATGTCGTTTGATAGGAAAGTCATTGTCAGTCGCGGAATGAGTCGGAAAAAAGTGTACGCTGTTCGAGTGAACGGGCAAGAGTGAGTTCATCGGTGTATTCGATTTCGTTGCCTACGGCCACACCGCGTGCCAGCTGTGTGATTTTAAGATCCGGTATGTCGAGAGCCGAGAGCTGCCCGTAGATATAGAAATTCGTGGTGTCGCCATCCATTGTAGCGCTAAGAGCAAGTATTACCTCCTTAATTTTCCCCGAACGGACACGTTCGATAAGAGAAGCTATTTGGAGCATTGACGGTCCGATGCCGTCCATGGGCGAGATCAGTCCTCCAAGGACGTGGTATACTCCTCGATACTGGCCGGTGTTTTCGAAAATCATGACATCCTTTACGTTCTCAACCACACAGACTGTTGAATGGTCACGCTTGGGAGAAGCACATACAGGACATACTTCAGTTTCGCTTATATTGTGGCAGCAAGAACAATAACGGATGTGCTCGCGCATATCGATTATGGCGTTTCCGAGCGAAGTCGATACTTTGGCATCTTGACGTAATAAATGAAGAGCAAGACGCAAGGCAGTTTTGCGGCCTATACCGGGTAGCCGTGAAAGTTCGGTGACAGCACCCTCCAGCCATTTTGATGAGAATTCTCGTTCCATTTCAATGACAAAGTTACAAATAATTTCGCTGTCATCTAATCGCTTCTTGATGCTTTAGTATTATTTCACTTTAGTAAGATAGTGAAATATTTTTACAGTATTAAATTTTTAATTAGTAATTTTGCCGAATGCTTCCTTAAAGGAGGTATTGATCAATAAACCTATGTTATATAAGATATTGTAAATCATGAGTAAAATCTATTCAGCTCTATTTCTCATAATGGTAACAATCGGTGTCCTTACCGGTTGTACGTCATCAAAATCAACTGTTTCTAAAAATGTTGACCTATCGAAGTATGAATACGCTTCGATTATTAATGATGAGACTTACCGCATCCCGGCCGAGCTTATGGAATATGAGATTCAATTGTTTGACGCAGTCGAAGCATCCAGATTGAAACTCATAAATGAATATCGAATACACGAAATCAGTCCTGAACAACAAGAACGACTACTTTTGGTGAAATACGGAGTCTCATGGAATGAACAGGTGTCGACAGTCACTGTTAATTTCATAGACTACATGACCGGTCGGCCTGTGGCTTCATGTCAGGGCTCGTACGGTTTAAGTTTAAGTTATGGAACAGATTTAAAAAGGGCAATCAGTAAAGTTGCCGAACAGATTTCAGATATCTTTCCCAAGTAGTTTCTTTCATTGCGTTGGATTTAATTCATATACAACGTCACTTTCGCGGTACTGCCTTAGCCTCCCATCCCTAAGCAGGCATAATATCGCGAAACATAATCGTGTCTCGGTGAAATCACATATTTTTAGCAATTCTCTGTATGTGTACTTATAACCAAGACACATCTTTTCAAGCAAAAACTTACTATCCTTATTCATCGAATCCATATGTCTGAATAATATAACGTAATGCTATGCCTTTCGGTTCGTTTTACATGCATTATTGATTGAAAAGAATGCCGAATAGAACTTTTTTTTGTGTAGTCCGACAAATATACTTAACTTTGTTTACTTACTTTAAAATCTGATTATGTATAAAAACGACCAACGCATTGTCATCACGCTTGATGCCGGCGGTACAAACTTTGTGTTCAGTGCCATGCGCGGCTGTGATTTTATAATTGATCCGATAATCCTACCTTCCAACAGCCATGATCTTGACCTCTGCTTGTCAACGATGGTCGAAGGATTTAAGGATGTCATGAGCCGTCTGGATGAGAAGCCTGTCGCTATAAGCTTTGCATTTCCCGGTCCTGCTGACTACAAGGCTGGAATAATTGGCGGATATCTACCCAATTTCCCTTCGTTCCGCGATGGTGTTGCTCTTGGGCCATACCTTAACCGTACTCTCGGACTACCCGTGTATATCAACAACGACGGAGATTTGTTTGCATTGGGTGAGGCTACAGGAGGAGTTTTGTCTGACATAAACGCCCGCGTTAAAGAGATGGGTGGTAGCAGAGAATATAAGAACCTGCTGGGATATACATTCGGCACAGGGCTCGGTATAGGTTCGGTCATCGACGGTAAGCTTAACCTCGGTAACAACTGTTGCGTCGAGACATTCTGCCTTCCTAACAAACTTGATCCTGAAGTGATAGTTGAAGACGGTGCTTCAATCCGTGCAGTGAAACGCTATTATCGTGAATATTCCGGCGACGGCCGCGAGCTCACTCCCTACAATATTTTCAAAATTGCCGAAGGTCTCGAAACAGGCGATGCCGCAGCGGCTAAGAAGAGTTTTGAGACATTCGGCGAAGTAGCAGGAAATGCGTTTGCAATGGGTGTGACACTTACTGACTCTCTGGTTGTGATAGGAGGAGGCCTCACAGGTGCATTTAAATATATAAAGCCTGCTCTTTTAAGAGAACTCAGGTCGGAGATCCGCCAGCGTACCGGCGAAAAGGTAGGGCGAGTCCAGCTAAAAGTATTCGATCTTGACGACGAGAATGAATTCAAGGCATTCGTAGCAGGAGAATCCCGTCCACTTAAAATATATGGCAGCGAGGATACGGTAGAATATGATCCCATGAAACGTACCGGTGTTGTGCTGTCGCGTATCGGTGCATCAAAGGCTATATCCATTGGCGCATACGTATACGCTCTGCAGAGCCTTGATTGTTAAAGGATACTAAGGTAATAAACGATAAGTGCCGTGCAAACTCTTCGAATGATGTACGGCACTTATCGTTTATATTATTTATAATATTTTAAGGAGCCCGCCATGCCAAAAAACAAGGACTTACCGCTTTCTCTGATGCATAAGATATCCGGATCGGGTGTCTTATATTTTACCTTTCAGATAAGTCATGCCGGTTATAATTTTGCAAGGTAATTTTCAGCAAAATATAACAAAAATGAAAATTTCCTGCATTATAGACATACAAATTGGTTCGCACGCTTTGCTAAAAACCGCAACATTGCAACACGCATTCTTTGGTGGGTGTTTCTGCTGACTATGGTGAGCGGTATTGCAGCTACAGTGATCTGGCTCAATGACGGAGATCATTCTCACCTCGGCGCAGTACATGGCAAAATCGGCTTCCTGATGGTTGTGTTGGCAATAACCCACGTCATAAAGAATCTCAAAAAAAGAATCCTCGTTCAACTATTGCACCCTAAAATATTAGTACACGTACGAAGGTGAGAGTAGGATGAATTTTGCAGGTGCGCCACCGACTACTTTAATTTTGAATTCTTATAGTAATGTGGGATTTAAGCGCTATCTTTGCAAATGTAAAACAACCAGTTCAATAAAAGAGGAAGATCCGACTCAGTAAGACAACAAAAAAACTATCATTTATATTAAATCCACAGATTATATGAAGACAGCCAATAAGACACTCGCTTCTGTCACAGCTTTATTAATGACAACAGCTATTGGCTGCTCAGGTAATAAAGCAGCAGACAAGGATAAAGCCGACAACGAGGCACTGACAGAAGTGGCAAACGCAGACATTCGTGGACAATGGATTATCGAAAACATAGTGTTCAGCGATTCTGACTATGTACGACCTGATGAAGCGGTTCCAGGTGCAAGCCAATATATCGTCTTTGATTACAGTACATATTTCATTATGACGAACTGTAATTCTTTCAATGGTTCGTATACTCTAAAAGGCGATTCCATCACAATCAGTGACGGAGCCATGACGGAGATGGCCTGCGACAATATGGAGACCGAGGATGCCCTGCGACGGATTCTACCCCGCATATCAACAATTGACGTTCAGAATGATTCTGTTGTAAGATTAAATGGTTCACTTCCGGCTGAATGTATTCTCTTGCGCAAAGCAAAAAAGGAAATTAAATGAATATACCTCAATCTGAAATACAAAAATTGCCACCCATTGTGAGAAAATTCTTCTTGCAATGGGATAGCTTTTTGTTACAAAGAGTGAAGTTCAATAGGCCTGAGAGCGAAGTCCATGCTTTCGGGCACTGCGAACGTGTTCTGCTTTTTGCCCTTCTTATAGGAGAAAAGATTTTTGGTTCCGACGAGAATGCCCTTGAGATCCTTGCTCAGGCTGCAGTTTTTCATGACACACGGCGTCAGGACGACTTTCTTGACACCGGTCATGGAGCGAGGGCTGCGGTGTATTATGAGGAATTCTGCAAAGAGAATCCTGATGTGACTTATCATCCAGAGGTCGTTTACCTTATGCGTTATCATGATCTTGATGATAAACGTGGATTTGAAGCTATACGCGAGAAATTTGGTGAAGACTTTTGGAGAGTTATCGTACTTTATAAAATATTCAAGGATGCCGATGCTCTTGATCGTTGGCGTTTCGGTGGAAATGGGCTTGACACACAATTCCTACGCACATCATTTGCTAAAGAAATGACTGACTATTCACGCCGGATAGTACAGGCTACTATCCCCGCGCAAACCCTTAAACAGACCGAGGAGGAGGTTGAGCGTGTCATTCGACAACAAATAAAGAATAAGGAAGGAAACAGGATGCTTCTTATAATCGATCCTCAAATAGATTTTGTAACCGGTAGTTTGCCCGTGCCCGGAGCTGTACAGGCGATGGATTCATTGTCGGAATACATAGGTCATACCGGCTCTGATTATTCTCATATAATTGTGACAGCCGACCGTCATCCAATGCGTCATCGTTCATTTAAATCAGAAGGAGGGGAGTGGCCTGTTCATTGCGTGGAAGATTCGGCAGGAGCGGCATTATGGCCTCCTATAATGGAAAGGCTTTTGGATATCCCTGACAAAGTTACAATACTTCACAAAGGGGAAAATGCCGCAATCGAAGAATACTCAATATTAAAAAACAAGGAAGCGAGAGAACAAATTTATGCTATCATAAATGATAAGACTATAGGTCAGATCGATATTTGCGGGCTTGCCGGCGATGTCTGTGTCGCAGATACAATACGTGACTGGATCACTTTCTCGGAGAAAGCTGATTTGAGAGTCTTGCAACAATTTTCACCTTCAATTGACGGTGGCAAGACCTTAGATTCTTTAATATCAAAATATCGCCTTATCGGAAAATCATAATTACTGATTGAATATATATATCTGTGGCATTACCGACAGACTTTCAGAATCAAAATGGTAGATAATATTTGCAAAATCAAGTCTATGTGTTTATATTTGCAAAATGAAAGATGTTGATGCTGATTTTATGACTGTAGTCCGACAGATATTTCTCTTAATCGAAATTTGGGTAGTAGGTTGTGGAATGGCTTCAGCAGCGGAATTGCCGCTCTCAGCCGACACCACCGATAATGTTCTGATCGATGAAGAGACACATATCTATGACCTTATTGTCAAGGATGGCAAGTTAGATAAAGTGAAATGCTCGACAGCCACCATACTGACAGCACGGCGTGCCCAAGGTTTTGCCGATATCATTACGCTCTATAATGACAATGTTGCTGTAGACAAAGCTTCAGCTCCCGGTACTAAGCCCGTTTATCGCGCGATGGAAAGCTATGGCGGAATATTCTATGATGCTTCACGCGTGTGCGCATTGCATATTCCGATCCGTCCTGACAAGAAAGTGAAAGCTACAGTTGAGCTTACGTATAAATCACCTGAACATTTCGACGTCGTAATGTTGGCTTCTCCTTACCATAGGCGTAAGACTTCCGTGGTGATAAATATACCCTCAGCCATAGCCCGTCAATTCAAAGTTATTCCGTATAATCTGCCTGCGGGTGCTGATCTGAGGTGTGACAGTCTGAAGGATGGGTCAGTGCGCCACACTCTTTTGGTTGAAGATTTTCCAGCTTTCAAAAGCGATGAAGAAGCATCCCATCCCGGAACTGAGGCTCCAAGATTGTTGATAAAGGGTTATTTTGCCGATGTGGATGAGCTTTACGATTACCTCCATTCCTTTGTTGACGACACT
The DNA here is from genome assembly GCA_964489495.1 of uncultured Bacteroides sp. GTDB lineage: Bacteria > Bacteroidota > Bacteroidia > Bacteroidales > Muribaculaceae > Paramuribaculum. Next base: position 2,668 of record CAZAZA010000041.1, on the reverse strand, counting down.
GATCCTGATGATAAATCTGTCGCGGAACTGGCTCGTGAACTTAAGGCTCGTGCCCCTGAATCGGAGTTGGCGCTTATAGATACCATTCAGAAATGGGTTCATCAGAATATTCGCTATCTTGCTATAGAACACGGTGATTATGCCATTAGGCCAGCGTTGCCGTCGGAAGTGATAAAGCGTCGCAGTGCCGATTGCAAGGGGGCCGCAGCTTTGATTAAGGCTCTGCTGCGACATAACGGTATAGATGGACGTTTGGTCTGGATCGGGACTAAGGATAGGGTAGCCTTCACATGGGACAGTGTTCCGATTCTTTCATCAGGAAACCACATGATTGCTGCTGCCATGCTGCCCCCGAATACGGTGGTATATCTTGATGGCACATCGGCGGGAGCACCTCCAGGGTATGTGCCACAGAGCCTGCGCGGACAGTGTGCGATGATAGAGGATGGAGACAAGCCATTTCTTGCTATTGTCGATAACGATTGCTCGGCTGTAGATCGCGATACTCTAACAGCTGATTTTAAAGTAGAGGGAGAGGATCTTTGCGGTCAGATAGTGCGTAAAGAATCGGGAGTGATGAGATCAGTAGTAGCCAATATCATTTCTGATACCGATCCTCAGCAAGCTCGCAGAACGCTTGGCCGATTTATGAAATATCCGAAGACCAACTCAGAAATTGATGCTTTGGATATCGAATTTGCCGACCATAGCATTATCTTGAAAGCGGATATCGTTGAGTGTGGGGCTTTACGCAACGTTGGCTCAAAGATGCTTCTCGACCTGAAACCGATACGCAATATCTTTGCCAAGCAGGCGGATTTAAATTCCAGAAAACTGCCATACTGTCAGCCGGTCCCACACGAAGCGGTTTATATCTATAATGTTGCCCTTCCTAAGGGTTGTGAACCGGAATCACTTCCAACACCTTTTGAAGTTGACGATCCTTTCTTCAAGGCTTATGTGAGATATGAGTATGCCGATGGAGTAATAACCTGTAGGAGCATGCTTGTCCCGATGGCAGATATGGTGGATGTTGATCATCTGTCGGCGCGAAATGCCACTTTGAAGTCGATTCAGCGGGCATCCGACAAGATGATAGTAATCAATAAAGTTAACCAATAAATCATATTCACAATTATTTTCACATCAATTATCTTTTTATCATGGCATCACGCACATCACAACGGCTAATTCTGACGCTCATTATGCTGGTCTCGGCATTTTGTGTTATTATTCAAGGAGCCACATTCGACAAAAAATTTTTTAAGAAAATTGCTGATAACGTCTGGAGTCAGCATCCTGAATTGTTTGATCCCGGCCGCCCGATTCCCGACTCGATAGCCGACAATTATTCGGCTGTCATACTCGGATGTTTCAGCCTGATAGAGGGCGATTACGGCGAGCGTTACTCGCCAGCCTTTACAGAGACATATGTGACATGCAAAACCACCACGCGCAAGATGGTTAAACTCCTTGACCGTAATGCGGTTGAAGAATTTTCAAAACATGAGTTCGGTCAGAAGGACAAATTGAAATTCGCCTATATAACTCTTGCTGAAATCAAAAGTGCGTTTGGCGTAAGAATCCACAAGCCGGACGGGTCTGTAGTTGAAGTAGACCTGTCGGAGGCCTTTGCCTTGTCAGAAGGCAAAAAGCATAAAGACCGCTCTACTGTCAAGAATATAATTGACATACCGGGATTGGAAGTGGGCGATGTGCTCGAATATTTTGACTATAAAGAAGAGATGATAACAGAGCTTGATCCGTCTCCTCTGAGATTCGAGTGGATTGACAGTTACCCCGTACTCGATAATCTGTTTGAATGCCGGTTTGATCCGAGAATTACCGTTGAATACCGTTCTTATAACTATGCTCCTGAGCTTATAGTGTCGAAAGATGAGAAAGGTTATAACTGTCTTATGCAGCATTGCAACGGGGTTGTCGTACTGAATGACAAGCGTTATGTGCGCCGCCGACGGGAATTGCCGTACTATGGTCTTTATATTCTCAACAACACATCGTCACACCGCTACTATCCGTCCGGCAAACGCAGTGGTGGAGTTTACGGCAACCTGCTCCCAGCGACAGTCTATTTTGACATTCTTAAAGCCATAGCAGACTCAAGATATGAAAAGGATCAATTTCAGTCAAAAGTCAAGAAAATTGTTAAGAACTACATTAGTGCAAATCCGGATGCTTCAAAACGCGACATTCTCAACGCTGCCTGGACTGCTGCTGTCTATGTCAACAACACGAATCCCAAACTTGAAGACAATGACTATTGGCTTTCAGTTAAATTTGCAGATCTGGCGCGCAGCGAGCAGTGGGCCGACACTATAGGAATCGGATTTCTTAATTCCAGACAAGAAGTGCCCACTACTGAAATAGTCCACTGGAAGCAACCTTCGTATGGCGTGATTGCAGACGGACTATTCTATAATGAACAGTCATTGATGACTCATATCCCCGGTGAGCTTCTTGCCGATTATCAAGGGGAGGAAGGTGGAGCTTTTATCGGCCCACGTAACCTGTTGAAGGGCGCTTCGGCTATACCACATATTTTCAAAGGTCAGGCGGTTTTTTCAAGGAAGAATCGTGGTGACGTGACGTGTACCATAGCACATGACATTTTTAAGTCGGTTTAGCCGCCTCATTTTTAACATTTGCC
>CAZAZA010000040.1:0-23716 GCA_964489495.1 uncultured Bacteroides sp. | reverse complement strand
TTCATCTTCTGTATTTTCCTGAGCCTTTGCGCCACGTAGGTTGCGGCGTTTGTCGGAATATTCGGCGGCGTACTTGTCGAGACGGAATGTGAGGAACCGCAGCACGCGCTCGTCACGGCGATAGGCTGTCTCGAGCTTGCGGATCACTGTCGGGTCGGCTTCAAATTCGAGAAGGTTGTAAAAGCCGGTGCTCTTCTTCTGGATGGGGTAGGCGAGCTTGCGCAGTCCCCAGTTCTCTTCGTTCACGATGGTGGCACCGTTGTCGGTGAGCACCTTGGCGAACTTATCTACCGCTTCCTTCATCTGTACATCAGACAAAACGGGAGTTAAAATGAAAACGGTTTCGTACTTCATGTTTGAAAGTATGGTTAATAAAATGTGGTTTTGGTTTTGTGGTGCAAAGTTACGCCTTTTTTTGCTCACGGCCAAATATTTGTGGCGGAACAGCCCGAACGGGTGTTAATTAATATTAAAGTTAATAAAAGCTAAAATTACATATAATGCCATTTTTTTGTTAAATCTGTTCGCAATTGTTGGCGTTTGTTTGCTGATTTTGTGAATTGTTAGTAATTTTACGGTTATTAATTTAATATTGTTGAAATGAAGAATATTTACTCTCTAATGACTCTGGCCGGCGTGATGGCAGCGATGCCGTTGTCGGCTGAAGCCCAGAACCTTCCTTCGCCCGGATTTGAGGACGAATGGGTGGAATGCACTCCCTGGACTTTTGTCGCAAAAGAGGATGTCGCTGGCACTCAGTCTGCCGGCTGGCATGTGTCGAACACAGGCAGGGGCGACTCCTCTTCCGGTCTTTTTAATGTCGATCCGACGGTGGTGGCGGACAAGGCCCCGGGCTTTGAATCGGCAACCGCTGTAAAGCTTACCAACACCAGGGTCGATTTTATGTGCGGTTTTGTAGCTCCGGCCTATATGTCGCTCGGCACGCCGTGGCTCGGCGTGGGTCTCGGTCAGGGAAGTCCGAGCAATTTCGACTACGGCACATTCGGCGGCATGGAGATTTCCGTACGTCCTGACGCTCTCGAATTTATGTACCAGCGTTCGCACGGCGAGGCTGTGAAGGCTGAAAAGGCATCGGTGATCGCATATGCCTGGAAGGGACATTACCGTAACTCGAACATGGCCACCGGAATACGCGTGATGGGTTATCCTCAGGTTGACGAAGGCGGGATAATGGTCGACCGCGACCGTCATGTCCTCGGCCTCGACATGTCAAACTCTCCTTCGCACAGCAACAGCGGCAACTCCGGAAGTATGTATGTCGACCCTTCGACAGGCTACCAGAGTACGCTTGACCAGGATGATGACGCCGCCCTTATTTCGAGAATCAACGACCAGATTTCGGGTGACAACGATGAATGGCTGCGCTATTTCAAGGAATTTGAATATCTTTCGGATAACGCTCCCGAATATATCAACGTTATCATCTCGGCAAACGACTTCAACGCCAACCAGAACCGTAACCGTGCCCTGTCAAGCGGCCCCGACAACAGCCTGACAGTCGACAATGTGAAGCTTGTGTACTATTCGCGTCTGGAATCGCTCCAGGCCAATAACATAGCGGTTGAACTCAAGGACAACATGACTGATTATTCGCTCAACTGCAAGTATTCAGGCAATGCCACCGACTACAAGTGGACTCTCGCGGGTGCCGGCAAATCGGCCGCAGCCTCGCTGAAGCTTGACAATGAGAACCGTGTGGCCACAATTACCGTCAAGGGTCACGGAGAGGATATCGACGGCAAGAGCGAGCATGTCTACAGACTGCTGTTTGAGGACTCGTCAGCGATCGACGGCATAGAGGCCGACGAAAATGATGCCCCGGTAGAGATGTACGACATGAGAGGTGTCAAGATTGACACCGAGAATCCCGCACCCGGCGTATATGTGCGCCGTCAGGGTTCCAAAGTCAGCAAGGTGCTTGTAAGATAAACTGTTGCGATAATCCACAGATACAAAGAGAGGGCGGGCCCGGCCGGGTCCGCCCTCTCTTTGCAGGTTCGCCAAGCATTTATTTCGGTATGGCTGTTGCAGGGGTGTATCGGCGCACACCGAGGATGTTCCTGATGTCGCGCTCCCGGGCCATTCTATAGTCGCGATTACGTGTATAGTGGGCGGCGTGGAAACGGCGGCTGCATAATTTTTCGCCTTTGGGGTTTCTGACAACAATGTTGAGACGGCCTTCGGGGGTGTTGTCGTCAATTGGGAAACGGAGCCATGCTTCGGGCTCGTCCATCACAATTCTCTGCCTGTCGCAGACCGTGCCGGTGCCGTCGGTCAAAAGCACTTCAAGCAAGTCGTCGACCGCATTATTGTTGACCAGACGGATTTTTATGTCGTCCTCGGCATTCTCGCGGTTGGGATAATCGAGTCCTCCGTTTGTTGATCTTTCAATCACAAATTCTTTAGGTGCGTATTTTCCGATGAGTTTGTTTTCGCCCGTGTATGACTTTATGATTTGATTATCCCAGAAAGCTTCATGCCGAATCCGGGCAGCAATATTTCTACTCTTCTCATCCTTAATCTCTGTATAGTCGCGGGTATATGTCCTTCCGTTTTCCCAGAAAGCGCCCCAGTAATTCATTCTGTCAAGAAAGTTGTCGACAGCTTCTTTGGTATTCTGGTCGCTGTCGAGCATGGTCAGGCAGTCAACACCCAACATCCTGCCTTCGTTCTCGACTTCCGGCAGGCCGACTTTATATTTCTTTCCATTATAATTCACTGTCGCATAGTAGCTCTCGCCTTTTTCCGGCGTTATGAAGAACGAGCCGCCGCGCGGCGACCACGATGCAAAGGCGGTCTGCAACGAATCTTTGGACGAATATACTTTTCCCTCTACAGCTACCTCGTCGCCGCTGTCGTTCATGGCCGAGAATGCAATCTGGCTGCGCACACCTGCTATGAGCGACCCGCCTTCGGGAGCGAAACATATTCGCAGACCGGTGTCTTCAGGCTTCTTCCAGTCGGCGGAGGCAATCAACGGGTAGGATATACCGCTGCCGAGCCTAATGTCGAGATCGGTCTTGCGCACGTCGGCATACCTCTTCTTGTGCATGTAATGGACCGCTTTAGCGTCACGGGTGGCGAGAAGATTCCCCACGTTGTTGTAAATACGAATCTCGACATCGCCCTGCGTGATATCCCGGAGCGGGAAACTGAGGCAGGCCAGCGGCGAGTTGCTCAAATCCACGACATCTTCATACAGTTTCGAGTCGCCACGATATATGGCTGCGCGTAGCGTAGAACCTTTCATTGCCTCGGGTCGTTCGACCCACATTCTTATGTATTCCGTCACGTCCTGCGGACGGTTAAAATCCGTTGTAGTCGGCATGACTTTGCCTTGATTAATGTTGAGTAAACAATTATTGGAATAAAGTCCCCGGACGTCGTACCAACTTACCGGTTGAGTGCCTCCCGCTATTATTATTACTGGGAAGTCTTGGTCGGTGGGTATGGTCGACAGATTCGCGTCCTTGTCGTATCTGACTATGCGGTGTTCCAATTTCGACAGCTGCTCAAGCTCCAAGTCGCTATAGCCTTCCCTGGGGGCAGGATTCCAATAGGGATGTTTTGTATCAAATGGAATAAAGGTAGCATTTGACGTGTTATCTACGCTCCAGACGTAACCGTCCTTCCTTACCGGAAGGAAATCGGTTGTAAATTCCTTGTCGCCTAAGCTCCACTTCACAGTGTACCGGCACAGTTTTGGCACGAAGAAGAAAAGACCTTGTCCGTTCTCGTCGGTCTTAAAGGAGGCGGCAATATTCCCTTTTTCATCGACGAGTCGTCCCCTTGCCTCTACCACAGGCAATCCGGCAGCATCGGTCAGCCGATAGGCCACATCGGCAAATGTTTCAGCCACTAACGGACTTTCAACCGAGTATATCGCTTCAGAAGAAGCGGTCGCTGCATACGACGACACTGTCATAGCTAACAGCGCGAAAAATAGAATCAGTTTTTTCATAATAATTAGAAATTTTCTTCAGTACATAGCACTTCGCAATATTCTCAAAGGCCGACAACTTGACGGAGTTGCCGGCCTTGAGATTACGCAAAATTTAGGGGAATCATAGTCTAATATGAGTATGGTGTTATTTGGCGAGTTTGCCGGCAATATCCATCAGAGCGTTTACGTCGCGGAATCCGACCACTCGCTCCACCACGTTGCCTTCACCGTCGATGAACAGCATGGTCGGGAATGCCTGTATGCCGAATTTTTTTGCCAGCTCGGGACCTTCGCCGGCTTCCATGTCGAATTTACAGCATATGAAGTTGTTGTTGAAGAATTCGCCCAGTGTGGCGTCGGTGAACACGTTTGCAGCGAGGTTGCGGCACGGACCGCACCATGAGGTGTAGCAGTCCATGAATATGAGCTTGCCCTCCTGCCTGGCAGCATTTATCAGGTCGGCATATTTTTCATGCCTGAATATGATGCCGGCCTTTTTGGGCGAAAGACTTTCGGCAAGAGAGGTGTAACGCGGCGCGTAGTAGTTGTTCTGTTCCGAGGCGCGTCGCTGGAGATAGGCAATCACGGCCTGACGTGAACTGTCGTCCATGTCGGGGAAGCTGAATGACATTTCGATGGTCTCAGTGAGCTGCCGCTCGCGTGCCAGAAGTGGTAACACACGGTCCATGTAGTCGAGAAGTTCGGTGAACTTGCGTTCGTTGCGAAGCTTGCCGATGTTGTAGACCACCAGCATGAGCGAGGAGTCGGGTATGCCTAACTGCTGCAGATTCTCGCCTACAGTCTTGATTTCATCGGGATTGACATTGTCGGATGTAGCGAATTTGAGAACTTTGCGGCTGAACGGACGCTCGACGAACGCCTGTATCTGCTTGTCGTCGATTTTACGCGACATCTCCTGCCGGTGGGTCGACACGTATTTGTAGAAATCGGAGTCGGTGTCGCGGATATACTGGAGCACTTTCCAGTTTCGCGGGTCGGAGTAGTCTTTCGGCGACAGATACTGCAGATACTCAAGCACGAGCTGGTTGTAGTTTTCGACCTTACCGGCCACTATCAGAGAGTAAAGGTAGTTGTAAAGGTCTTTTTTGGAGTATTTGCCGCTTTCGTATTTTTTTGTTGTCTCCACCAAAGTGGTCTTGGGGTTGAGACCCAGTGACACCTTGTCCTTAAAGTCGTTTACGTCGGCACCCCGGCTGATAGGCTGAAGCACGTCGCCGTTGCTGTTGAGAATCAGATAGGCGGGATAGCTGCTGATGCCGTATTTGTCTGCCAATTGTCTGCCTTCGTCGCTTTTGACATCGATTTTGAGATTGACGAAATTCTTGTCCATGAATTTGGCGAAATCCTCATCGCTGAAAACAAAGGCATCCATCGACAGGCACGGGCCGGCCCATGAGGCGTGGAAGTTGGCAAAGATCGGTTTTTTCTCTTTTTTCGATACGGCTATGGCATGGTCGAATGATTTTACATAGACCATCTTCGACTCGCCGGGAGTATGCTCCTGCGACGCCGCCGCGAAGCTGCAGGCCAGGGCTATAATAGCCGTCAATAGTAATTTCAAATTCATTTAGGTTGCAATATGTTAGAATAATGGTTATTCAGCATCCCTGACACAGCGTACGCTGTAGAGCACGTCGCGGTAGGTGCCGTGGACGCGGGTAGTGCCGCGCCATATAGCGTCGGTGTAGGCCGACAACTGCCTTACGATGCCCTCGCGGACCACCTCGGTTGTGGTGGTCGGTTCGCCGTTTACGTTTTTGTCGTGGTTGAGGTCGGTAACATCAACCCACCTGTCTTCATCGGTCCAGAAATAGCAGCTCTCCTCGAAGTTGATGTACAGGTGCTCGCTACCGTTTGTGAAGACATCGCCGCCGCTCATTACCGCGCCGAATCCGTTGCCCCCGGACTCTTTCAGGTATGCCCCGATTGATCCGCCGCGCCAGCAGTTGATCTGCTGTATCTGTGATTCGGGCATGCCGAGCGTGCGCTCAAGCGTCTTCCAGTCTTCGTCGGTGGGAATGCGCCAGCCTTCCGGACAAGCCTTTCGTGCGCCGTCGAGCGAGTAAAGCAGCCCGTAGCGTTTCGAATAGCCTCCGTTGTTGCGCTCGGCTACAGTGTAAGCGTCGAGCAGATATTCGGCAAATTCGCCCGGATTGGCATAGAAGTAAGCTTTCCAGCGAGCTTTGAATGCATCCATGAAGCTGCGGAATGCGCGGCTTGAGAATCGGTTAAGGAACGCAGCCTGTGAAATTTTATCCGACACATACAGGTCGTTGAGCCAGTCTTTGTAATTCTGAGCCGTATAGTTGCCGAGGGGAGTCTCGGGATCATCGGCGGTTGCTGTCCACAAGGCGCAGAATGTCTCCTTGCTAAGTGTGACCTGAAAAGGGTCGGCTGTTTTCTGGTTGAAGGTATAGCAGCCCTCGACAGTGCCTCCCGGAAGATAATATGCCAGATTTTCGGCCATCCACACCTGGTTGCCTATGCGCAGGCAGCGGTAGCTGTGACCGTCGCGCGGGTCGACATACTCGGCTGCCTCAGATACCTGCGACGTGTCGGCGCCCTTGGGTCCGTCATCCGAACATGCGGCGGCTATGACTGCGAGTACTGTTATGAAAAGATATGATATATAGCGTCTGTTCATTTTATTGACGGTTTTTAAAAGTCTATTAAAAGAGTGTTTCTGATATAGTCGGCCACTATTTCGTATTTCTGCTGAACCATCGGCGACGAGCCGTAGCGGTTGACGAAACCTTCGGAACCAAGGGCTACAATGCAGTCGACATAGTAGGATAGGTCTTCGTTAACATCTTTCGGGCTTAAAAGATGACCGACGCTTTCTTTGTCGTTGCCGCTGATAAAGCCGAATTGTCCGATTTGTTCAAATATCAGAGCGCGTTCGGCCTCAAATTCCTCGACGGTGCTGACACCGGTATTATACGCCCAGTAAACGTATTCTTCGGCAACCCCGGGTTCCCAGAGACGCGAAGGGTTCCAGTATGTGCCTTTGTGCTCGACACCCCATTTGCAGCCGAGTTCGTTGACCCACCGTTTGTTGTAGTACTTGTTGGCAGAGGAAACGCTGCCGAAAGCATCGACTACGTCGTTGTTGTTCAACACACGGTCTTTCACCATCGCCATCAGCACAGATTGCGTGAACTCCTTAATTCGTTCAGGCGGGATGACCTGGACATCGGGTATGACGAGGGTGCGGAAGCCGGTCCAGTAATCCGGATGTTCGATACCCTTGTTGGATCTGATAATAAAAGATCCGGGAAGGAAGATAGAGAAGGGGCGCATGGGTTCCGAGGCCTGCTCAAGAAACTCGTCGACAAATTTCAGAGCCTGTTCCTGGATGACGGGGTCGGTGATCAGTTGATAGTAATAGGTCACCGATTCTTTGTTATGCGAAGAGAAGCTCCAGTTGAAATCGAGGGTCTCGTAGCGGTAGATGTCGTCGCCCCACTGGTTCTTGCCGATAAGTGTCGACGAGACTGTGTCGTTGAAAAACACCGGCACCCCATACTTCCTGTATATTTCGTAGCGGTGATGCTGGACAGGATCGGCGGGGTTATCGGTAATGACGTATGGCGTAGAGAAGTCGAGGCTGTTCTGAAGAACCTCTTCCTTTTCGCAAGACGTAGTCAGCGCAATCAAAGCCAGGAGAACCGGTAATACTTTGCTGTTTATTTTCATATGTCTGATCTTTTTGCCGTTGTTTTATTCTTCGGGTACAGCCACGGTCATGGGGTCCCGGTTTTCGCGGTAATTGTCGGGCATGGGCACGCGGTCAAATTTTATGACATCCTCGGGCAGTGCGAATGTGTAGGCCGGGTCGTTCTCTTCGAGAAGGTAGTATTTCGAAGAGGAAACTCCGAAATCGCCGCAGGCGTGGTAGGCGTGCACAATCGACTTGGAGTAGGGGTAGCGCTCGTTGACGGCATACCGGCGGAGGTCAAACCACCTGTGCCCTTCGAAACAAAGCTCACGGCGGCGCTCGTCGCGTATCTCGTTCACAAGCGCCTCCCCATCAAGATGGAGGTCGATGGCATCGGTGATGCGGTTGCGCCGGATAGTGTTGAGGGCTTCGCATGCCTCGGATTCCTTGCCGGGCTGCATGGCGCATGCCTCGGCTTTGTTGAGATATGCCTCGGCTGTACGGAGGGTGAACACGTCGGAGATGTGGAGCTGGAGCGATGTGCGCTGGTATTTTGCGGTCAGGGTGACGCTGTCGCTGACATGCGCTCCGAAGAAGCAGGATGCTCTGAGGTCGTTCTCGCTGTAGAGGTCGCGGAGCTGCCGTGTCACGCAGAAGTCGCCCGGCTGTCCGGTGAAGAGATTTTCACGGGAAAGGTTGTTGGCACCCTGCGAGAAGAGTATTTCGGGATTTGACTCGGTGAGGAAAGGCCCGCTCTCCAGCTGGGCAAGTCCGGACAGACGCGCATGGGGGCTCTTGAGCAGGTTTTCGGCTTTCTCTTCGGCGCCCTCCCAGTTCTGCATATACAGTAAGACGCGGCTGAAAAGAAGCTCGACCGACTCATATGAGGCACGGTGCAGACGGTGGTCGTTATGCTGCGGACTTTCTTGCAGGTATTGCTCGGCGAGGGTGAGGTCGCTGACAATCTGGTCGTAGACTTCCTTGACGGTGGCGCGGGTGAACTGTGTGTTCTTGTCGCGGTCGTGCTCCACATATGGGGTCAGCTTGAGAGGCACGCAGAGCTTGTCGGCCGCTGTGGAGGGCGCATACGCGTCGCCATAGAGGTTTGCAAGGGTGAAATAGAAATATGCGCGGCAGAAATGGGTCTCGCCCTGAACGCGCAGGAAGGCGGCGGCGTCCTTGTCGAGTGTGTGCGGCATGTCGACAATCTCGTCGAGAATTATGTTGCACACATTGATACGGGCGTACAGGTCGTTCCATGTGGCGTTGTCGGGCTGAAAATACGAGTAGTTATAGTTGCTGCCCACACGGAGCTGCCAAGCAAAATATCCGAAAATGCCGCCGAGACAATCCGACCATGTTTTCGGGGTTTCCACACCGACGCTGCCTGTGTTCACATCATCGTCGAGAATGTTGAAGAAGCCGGCCGTATTGCGTCCGGAGGGTCCGGATGTTATGGCATAACTTTTGAGATACACACTTCCGAGAAGCACCTCGTCGAAGTGATAGACGGTTTTTGCCACGACACGGTCCTGCGAATACTCGTTAAGGAAGTCGCTGCACGAGGTGAGGAGGGCGGCCGTAAGCGATATTGAAATTATTTTAAGTATATTCATTGCAGTGTCGGTTTAGAATGAAACGTTGAGACTGAACGTGTAGGCGGGACGGAGCGACATGGATATGGAAGTGGAATTTGCCTGCATCGGGTCCTGGCCGTTGAGTTTGCCTGATTTCAGGGTGAAGACATTTGACACCGAGAACGATAGGCGGAGAGACTTGATGAATATTTTCTCCAGCTGCTTGGTAGTGAACTGGTAGTTGATCACCATATTGCTCAGACGCAGATAGTCGCCCGACACGACGCGGAGGTCAGAGTAGTCGTACATCTGCCATGTGTTGCCTGCGAAGGCCGGCACCTTATCAACCACCTTTCCCGACATCGAAAGGCACCAGTGGCTGCTTGCCGAAGTGTAGTTGGGGTCGTTGGGACTCAGAAGCACCGGGATGTCGGTGTGGAGTTCGTCGCCCGGAATTTCCCAGCGGTCGAGGAATTCCTTGCGGACGTTCTTGTCGGATGACACGCCCTTCATTACCGGGGTGTAGAGGTTGAACAGACGCACTTTACAGCCTATGCGGTAGTTGAAGTTGAGGTTAAGCGAAAGCTGTTTCCAGGTAAGGGTGGCGAAGAGCGAGCCGGTTAATTTGGGGTCGCGGTTGCCGCTGACGCACATCACCATCGGAACTACTTCGGAAAGCTTCTTGTTGCTGAGCATGTGGCGGCGGTCGTTGTAGTCGTCAAACATCGGGATGCCGGTCGAGGGATTCAGGCCCAGGTAACGGTAGGAGTAGAAAGTGCCGATCGACTGTCCGTCGACGATGGCCGTACCGTTCCGGTAGTCATCGATGGTGTAGTTGTCGTTTGTTCCGGATTTGACGGTGTTGCTGTGCCAGGAATAGCCGGTCGACAACATCAGTCGCCAGTCGCGGGTGCGTATCGGGTAGCCTGTTACATAGATCGAGTATCCGTGGTTGTCGACATCTCCGTTGTTCATGTTATAACTCTCACGTCCGTTGACAGTCGAGATTTTCACCTCCGAGAACGCGTCGGTGGTGTGTTTGAACCACAACTCGCCGTTGAGGCTGAGACGTCCGTCGAACATATTGATGTCCGTGCCGAAGTTGATGTCGGATGTCTGTTCCCAGCGCAGGTTGGGGTTGGGGAATGCCGACACATATGACACATTCTCGCCGTAGTAAGAGTCGATGACACCCTGGCGGATAAGCAGGTTGGGGGTCTCGTTGTCGAGCATGTTGCCGGTCTTGCCGAGCGATGCGCGAAAGTTCCAGCTGTCGATAATCGTAAGATCCTTGAACAGGGTGTTCTTGATGTCCCAGCGTCCGGAAAATGAGTAGATGGGAAGGAATTTCTCGCGGCTGCGGCTTCCGAATTTGTTTGAAGCGTCAAAACGTCCGCTGACACCAAGAGTGAAGTACGACCCGAAATCATAAGATATGGTCAGATAGCCTGAAATCTTGTTGGTCTTGCCCGCTGTGAGCGTACGGTGGCCTTCGGCGAGCCATGATTTGTACAGGGGATAGTCGTCGATGTCGGTGCCCGAAATCGATGCGTACTGCATGCCGCGTTCCTTGAAATATCCACGGGTCTGGTCGGAGATGCCGTTGTTGGTATAGGAACTGGCCTCGAAACCGGCGGCGGCTGTGATAAGGTGCTGGCGACTCGGACCGAACTGCTTGCGGAAATTCGCCTGCAGACGCCCCGTGTAGTTTTCGGTGATTGTATTGACGGTGTTATAAACTCCGCCGTAAGGCAGCTCACAGAGGCCTCCTTCGCCGACCTGCGGGCGTTCGTCCTCTTCGCCGTTTTTGAGGATTGCCACATAGTTGGTCTTTTCGCCGAACCAGGTGGTCTGCAATGTGGCGCTGCGGCTGTAGTTGGCCGCCACAAGAATGTCGAGGAACGGGAACAGCTTATAGCTCAACTGGCCGCTGGCCGACAGCGTGTTGCCCGAGTAGTCGTCGGAGCTGTTGTTAATCTCGTTGATGATGTTGTAGTCGTAGAGGGTCGAGTTTTTCTGGCCGTCGCCCACGCTGTAGCCGTGTTTTTTGTAATAGAATAGCGATCCGTCGGGATTGTATGCCGGCAGGGCGCGTGTCGTCTCGTAGGCATAGTTCATGACGTTCACTGCCGACGGGATATGGTTTTTTTGCTGCACGTTGGCATTGAAGCTGACGTTCAGCCTTACTTTCTGCCCGAAGTTGGTCGAAAGGTTCATCATGCCGGTGTATCGCCTCACATATTCGGTTTTCAGGGTACCTCCTTCGTCGGTGTAGCCGAACGATGTGTAGTAGCGGGTGTTGCTTGTGCCGCCGGAGATGCTGAGGGTGTGCGACTGAGTGAACGAGTCTTTGCAGAGCAGGTCAAACCAGTCGGTGTTGATCGTCTCGTACCATTTTGCCTCGTTTTGAAATTCTTCGTAAGTAGTGCGGCCTGTCTGGTAGCGGTAGAACGCACCCTCGTATCCGACCATCGGCATGTTCTGGGGGAACACGTAGTGGAGGTCGCAGAGGTCTTTTCCGAACTGCACTCGTTCCTGCGAGTTCATCAGGTTGATGTTGCGGTCGCTGTAGCGCGGACGGCGCGCATATTTCAACTGTGTCGAATATCTGATTTCAGGAGGACCTTCACGGCCTTTTTTTGTGGTTACGACGATGACGCCGTTTGAAGCACGGGTGCCGTACAGGGCTGTGGCAGCCGCGTCCTTAAGCACGTCGATACGGTCGATGTCCTGTGGGTTGAGGCCGGATATGGCGTTACCCACATAGTTCACATAGTCGGGGTCGTTCAGCTCGTCGACACTCACGTTGACCGGGTCCTCGAGAATGAAACCGTCGAGCACCCACAGCGGCTCGCGGTTGCCGACGAGGGTCGACGTTCCGCGTACGCGGATACGCGCCGTCGATCCGACGGCGCCTGAATTCTGTTGGAAAACAAGGTCAGGGATACGTCCTTCGAGAGCCTGGTCGATGGTAGTCATATCAGGAGTGAGGACATCCTCCATTTTGATGGAAGACACCGAAGCTGTCGTCTTGCGTCGGTCGAGTTCCTGATAGCCGGTCACAACCACTTCGTCAAAGGTCATGGGCGAGTCTTCGAGGACGATTTTCATGTTCTGTCCGGTCCATCGTGTTTCCGAGGGCTTCATGCCTACGTAACTGACAACGATAGTGGCTTTGGAAAGATTGCCGGCATCGATGTGAAACCGGCCGTTCACGTCGGTCATCACACCTTGTTTGCTGTTTTTGATTCTTACGGCCGCACCGATCAATGGCTCGCCGGAACTGTCAACCACAATACCCGATATCTCGCGTTTCACGCTGTCGGCCGCTACCGGCCACGCGACGCAAAATATTAGGCTGATTAACAGTAATAACACTTTACTTCTCATGGTTTGAATATGATTGGGCTTATTAACAAAAAAAAGCTTTAGCAAAATTAAATGCAAATTTATGTTTAAAATTCGGATATTTCCAAATTTCAAATGTTAATAATTGCTCATCGGCCTCATTGGCGCATAGCCGACTCTCTTGCAGCCTCGATCGAGGCTGCAAGAGAGTCGGCTATGCGCTGCCCGTCGATGGCCGCCGACACGATGCCTCCGGCATATCCCGCGCCTTCGCCGGCGGGATAGAGCCCCTCGACAGAGACATGCATGAGTGTGTCAGGGTCGCGGGGGATGCGTACCGGTGACGACGTGCGTGTCTCGCATCCGATGAGCACGGCGTCGGAGGTGAGGAATCCGCGCTGCTTGAGATTGAACTGACGGAAACCTTCCTGAAGGCGGCTTGCTATCGGCGCGGGCAACAGCAGGTCGACGCGGGCCGGGTGGATGCCCGGAGCATAGGACGAGGATGGCAGATCGACTGAATCGCGCCCGTCGCAGAAGTCGGTCATGCGCTGTGCGGGAGCGTTCTGTGTCGAGCCGGATTGCTCGAAAAAGCGTTTTTCGATGGCTTCCTGATAGTGCATCATGCGCAGCGGGTCGTTGCCTTCGACATCGTCGGGCAGCAGCTCCACCACCATGCCCGAATTAGCCCACCGGGTGCCCCGGGCAGAGGGGGACATGCCGTTGACCACCTGTTCGCCCGGCGCGCTCGCGGCGGGAACCACCACGCCGCCCGGACACATGCAGAACGAATAGACAGCGCGACCGTCGACGCGGGTCAGGAATGTGTACTCTGCCGCAGGCAGCCATTTGCCGCGTCCGTTGCGGTTGTGGTAGCGGAGGCAGTCGATCAGGTGCTGGGGATGCTCGAGACGCACGCCGACGGCGAGACCTTTGGCCTGCAGTCCGACACCGCGTCCGGCAAGCAGACGGTAGACATCGCGTGCCGAATGTCCGGTGGCGAGTATCACCGGGCCGTCGATATGGTCGCCTTTGGCTGTGACGATACCCTTGATGCTCCCGTTGGTTTCATCGAAAGTCAGGTCGGACATGCGTGTCCCGAAGCGCACTTCGCCTCCGCAGCGTTCGATTGTATGCCTGATGGCCTTGATTATGGCGGGCAGACGGTCGGACCCTATGTGCGGGTGCGCCTCGACAAGTATGTTCTCGGAGGCCCCGTGCTGGCACAGCACGTGTAGCACCGACTCCACGTTGCCGCGTTTCTTGCTGCGTGTGAAAAGCTTGCCGTCGGAGAATGCGCCGGCTCCGCCTTCGCCGAAACAGTAGTTGGAGTCGGGGTCGACAATGTCGTTACGCGATATAGCTGCCATGTCGAGCCGTCGGGAGTCGACATCTTTGCCACGCTCGACGATCACGGGCCTGATACCGTGCTCGATGAGACGAAGGGCCGCGAAAAGCCCGGCAGGGCCAGCACCGACAATCACGGCATGGGGCGCTCCCTCGGGCACCGGACGGTATTCGACGGGCCTGACGAGCGATGCGGGGGCCTTTTCGTCGACATACACACGCAGTGTCACGTTCACGGCTACGCGCCGTTGCCGGGCATCGATTGAGCGACGCACGGTCACCACGTCGGTTATACGGTTGGCGTCGACACCGAGGGCGTCGCTTGCAGCGGCCCTGAGCCGCAGGTCGTTGTATGCTGTCTCAGGGTCGGTTCTGAGGTTGATTTCTTGTATCATCGGATATTAACTTTTGAGTCGGCCGCTGTTACGACGGTCGTGCCGGCGCAGCTGCCAGACGAGCGTTACAATGGCGAAGACAAATGCGATTACGTCGGACGAGGTCATGCCTATCCACACGCCGTTTATACCGAAATACCGGGGCAGAATGACGAGGAACGGTATGAGGAAAAGCAACTGCCTGGTCAGCGACAGGAATATGGAGATCTTTGGTTTGCCCACCGACTGGAAGAAGTTGGTTATGACTATCTGCACGCCGACCAAACCGAAACCAATGAAGTAGATGCGGTAAGCGTCACGGGTCAGGCGCAGGAGCGTCGGGTCGTCGGTGAAAAGACGGTTGATCTGATCGGGGAAGAAGCCGCACACAGCCGCTCCGACGGCGGTAATGGCAAGCCCCGTCCAGATGCCTATGTTCAGAGTGCGCTTCACACGGCTCCAGTTCCCGGCACCGTAGTTGTAGCCGAGTATGGGCTGCATGCCCTGCGTTATGCCGAACACGATCATTATGGAGAACATGGTGGTGCGGTTGAGGATGCCGTATGCCCCCACAGCCATGTTGCGCAACTGGCCGCCATATTCCAGCAGGGCGTTGTTGATGAATATCACCACAACGCATGCGCAGACGTTCATCAGGAACGGCGAAAGGCCGATGGCATAGACGCGCCTTATGATGGATGGCGAGAACCAGTGCCGCTCGCGGCGGAAGTGGATGAAGCTTTTGCGCGACATAAAATGGTACAACACCCAGACGAATGCCGCAGACTGTCCGGCAATCGTGGCCCATGCCGCCCCCCGGATGCCCCAGTCGAGCGAGAAGATGAAAATCGGGGCGATTATCAGGTTGACCGCCACCGAAAGCAGGGCCGAGACCATAGCTTTCTTAGGGTAGCCGGTGGCACGCATAAGGTTGTTGAGTCCGATGAACACGTATGATACAGGCGTGCCGTAGAGGATCACTTCCATAAATTCGCGTGCATAGAACACCGTCTCGTCCGTGGCCCCGAAAAAATACAGGATGGGATCGAGAAACAGGAGTGTGACACCGCCGAAAACCACAGCGTGTATCAGGCTGAGCAGCATCACGTTGTTCACCGTGTCGGTGGCGCGGTCGCTGTTTTGCTGCCCGAGGAAAATCGAGGATATGGTCGCGCCGCCCACGGCAATGAGCGTTACGAAAGCCACGACCAGGTTCATAAGCGGGAATGTGATTGCCAGTCCGGCGATAGCCATAGCGCCCACGCCCCTTCCTATAAAAATACTGTCGATGATATTGTATAGCGAAGTTGCCACGCTTGCTATGATGGCAGGTACGGAATACTGTATCAACAGCCGGCTAATGGGGTTAGTCCCAAGTTGTTCGGGTGTCTGAAGGCTTTTGCTATGACTCATTTATTCAAATTTGATTACAAATTTACAGACAAAATTAGTCAAAATATCGCAAAAAATATTTACTTTTGCCGTCTCAAAATTATAACAAGAAAAAAATATCAACTTATGGGAGGTTTTTTCGGCGTTGCCTCCAAGCACGCATGTTGTAATGATTTATTTTACGGCACGGATTACAATTCTCATTTAGGCACCCGCCGTGGCGGGATGGTCACATACGATGCGACAGAACATTTGTTCTGTCGCTCGATTCACAGCCTTGAGAGCACTTATTTCCGAACGAAATTCGAGCATGAGCTCGACAAGTTCCGTGGCGATACAGGCATAGGCATCATAAGCGACACCGACCCTCAGCCCATTGTAATCAATTCGCATCTCGGACGCTTCGCTATTGTCACCGTTGCGAAGGTCAATAATATCGAGGAACTTGAGAAGGAATTGCTTTCAGAGGGCAAGCATTTCGCCGAACTCAGCTCGGGCACAACCAATCAGACCGAACTGATAGCCCTGCTGATAACCAGGGGGAAAGATTTTGTCGACGGTATCAACAAGGTGTACGACAGCATTGATGGCTCGTGCTCGATGCTCATCCTGACCGACCATTCGATTATCGCCGCCCGCGACCGTCTGGGACGCACCCCGATAATCATCGGTCAGAAGGAAGGGGCTTACGCCCTGTCATCGGAGTCGACATCGTTCCCGAATCTGGATTACGAGACCTTGCGCGACCTCGGCCCCGGCGAGATCGTCGAAGTGACAGCCGACAGTGTGAGGCAGCTTCAGGCTCCGGGAAAGGATATGCAGATATGCTCGTTCCTGTGGGTGTACTACGGGTTCCCGACCTCGACCTATGAAGGACGCAATGTGGAGGACGTGCGCTTCGAGACAGGGTATATGATGGGACGTACCGACACTGCCGAGGTGGACTGTGCATGCGGCATACCCGAGTCGGGAGTCGGCATGGCGCTGGGTTATTCCGCCGGACGCGGCGTGCCCTACCGGCGTGCCATATCGAAGTATACCCCGACCTGGCCGCGAAGTTTCACTCCGAGCCGCCAGTCGATGCGTGACCTTGTGGCCAAGATGAAGCTTGTGCCCAACCGCGCCATGCTCAACGGACGAAGGGTGCTTTTCTGCGACGACTCGATCGTGCGAGGCACCCAGCTCAACGACAACGTCAAGGTGCTGTATGACTGCGGCGCACGGGAGGTGCACATGCGCATAGCATGTCCGCCGCTCATCTATGGATGCCGCTACGTGGGCTTCACATCGTCGAAGTCGGACATGGAATTGCTCACCCGCCGCATCATCGGCCAGCTTGAGGGAGACCCCAACGCCAACCTTGAGGCTTATGCCACTACAGGCTCGCCGCAATACTGCGCGATGGTGGAGAAAATTCGCGAGCGATTTAATCTTAGTTCTTTAAAGTTTAACACTATTGAAAATCTGGTAAAGGCTATCGGACTGCCCAAGTGCAAAATATGCACTCACTGTTTCGACGGTTCAAGCCACAGCTGATTGTTATGAAAAAGGTAAGTTACAAGGATTGTACGACCGCAGAAATCGTGAGGTCGCTCGGAGCCAGCTACAAGGAGTACAGGCTTCGCAAACGCCTGACCCAGGGCGATGTGGCTCAGCAGACGGGTCTGACAATCGCCACTATCTCAAAATTTGAAAGCGGAATGGCCACAAATATCTCGTTTGCCACCTTTCTGTTGCTGCTCAAGGCTGTCGGAAGGATTGATGATATGGCCGGAGTGTTGCCCCCTCTGACCGACCAGACCGAGGAGGGCGTACGCAAGGTACACCGCATACGTAACAAGGCATAGGACGGGCTAATATCGCGACACTCCCTTATTGTGGGTGCGGAAAATCCGTTCCGCCGATTTTTCGAATGCCCGGCGACGGCTGTCATTGACAGGGTCGTCGGGTATTGTGTTGGATGCCGGTATGAGACGGAAGTTCTCGCCCGGGCGCGAGGGTGTGACTGTGTAGAAGAGGCTGTAGTCGGCCCCGGCCACGCGTGCTGTGCCGAGGCTGTCGCGGGTGAGGTGAACACGCACCGTTGCGCCGCCCCGCGTGTCGGTGGTGCGCATCCCGGAAATGAAATTGCCGAGCGAGTACACCACCAGGGCGTTGCGCCCCGGAGTGCCGCATACGTCGCGGCGCAGTTCCATCGGCTGTATCACATGAGGATGTCCGCCGATGACAAGGTCGACACCGGCCTCAACCATGCGGTCGGCCAGTTTGCGCTGCCCCTGGGTGGGCAGAAGCATGTATTCCGTGCCCCAGTGGATGCATGCCGCTATAAGTTCGGCCCCGGATTCGCGGGCGCGGGCTATGTCATATTCGATCAGTTCGGTGTCGATGGGGTCGACAAGTATGTCACCCTGTATGGTGATGCCGTTTGTGCCGTAGGTGTAGTTGAGGATGGCGACGCGGAATCCGTTGACATTGACTATGCGCGGGCTGACGCTGTCGCGGTGCGCCTTGCCGCGCCATATGCCGGCGTGCGGGACACCGTGCCGTTCAAACTGTTCGATGGTGCGCCTGACGCCACGGTCGCGCCGGTCAAGGGCGTGGTTGTTGGCCCCGAGCATGAAGTCAAATCCCGCATCGAGCAGGGCGTCGAGATATTCGTCGGGGGCGCAGAACATCGGATAGCCCGAATAGGGAGCGC
Source organism: uncultured Bacteroides sp. (assembly GCA_964489495.1). Lineage (GTDB taxonomy): Bacteria > Bacteroidota > Bacteroidia > Bacteroidales > Muribaculaceae > Paramuribaculum. Next base: position 5,337 of record CAZAZA010000040.1, on the reverse strand, counting down.
CCCCGAGAGGTGTCTCAAGATTCACCACCGCGAAATCGGCATCGCGGAAATAAGGCTTGACTTCGGCAAAGTAAGAGGAATAGTCGTAGGAACCGTCGGCCTTACGGGCCGCGTCGAGCTGCGACTTGTGCTGCATCGCGTCGCCCGCAAATACGATGTCGGCTGTGTCGGAGCCGCAGAGCAGCGCCGACAGCGACAATACGAGTGAAACGAGCAGACAGGCCATTTAGCCGTATATTTCGTGCTTTGCTGCAAGGAGGGTGTTGCGCATGAGCGAGCATATGGTCATGGGACCCACGCCTCCGGGCACCGGGGTGATGTAGGCGCATTTGGGGGCAACGTTGTCGAAGTCGACATCGCCGCGCAGGCGCCAGCCCGATTTGCGCGTCGGGTCAGCCACGCGGGTAGTGCCTACGTCGATGATCGTAACGCCCTCTTTCACCATGTCGGCCGTGACGAAGCCGGGCTGTCCGAGAGCCGCGATTATGATGTCGGCTTCGCGTGTGATGCCGGCTATGTCGGGGGTGGCGCTATGACATACGGTCACGGTGGCGTTGCCGGGGTTGGCTTTCTGCATCATCAGCGTGGCCACCGGTTTGCCCACAATATTGCTCCGGCCGAGAACCACGCAGCGTTTGCCCCGGGTGGGCACGTTGTAGCGTGCAAGCAGTTCGAGTATGCCGGCGGGAGTGGCCGATACGAAGCAGGGAAGGCCTATCGACATGCGCCCGACATTGACGGGGTGGAAACCGTCGACATCCTTGCGGTAGTCGATGGCCTCGATCACGCGCTGTTCGCTGATGTGGCGTGGCAGCGGCAGCTGTACGATGAAGCCGTCCACTTCGGGGTCGTCGTTAAGGCGCGCTATGGTGGCGAGGAGTTCTTCCTCGGTCACTTCGTCTTCGAAACGCAGGAGCGTCGATTTGAATCCGCACTGCTCGCAGGCACGCACCTTGTGTGCCACGTAAGTCTCGCTGCCTCCGTCATGTCCGACGAGGATGGCGGCGAGATGAGGAGGCCGCATGCCGCGGGCGGTCATTTCGGCTACCTCGGCGGCTATCTCGGCCTTGATATTGTCAGCGGTCTGTTTTCCGTCAATGAGTGTCATATGCTTGTGATGGGGTGTCGGTTTTAGGGGTTATCGGCGCGGCACGTTGCGCATATTGCGCATCAGGCTGGCGGGGTTTTTGATTTTGCTTACCTGGTGCATCATTTTGCGCATCTGGTCGAATTGCTTGATAAGGCGGTTGACCTCCTGGAGTGTGGTGCCCGAACCTTTGGCTATGCGGTTTTTGCGTGAGGCGTCGATAATCTGCGGGTTGTGCCGCTCGCGCGGGGTCATGGAGCGGATTATCGCCTCGATACCCTTGAAGGCGTTGTCGTCTATGTCGATGTCCTTGATGGCTTTGCCGACACCGGGTATCATAGAGGCTATGTCCTTGAGATTACCCATCTTCTTGATTTGCTGAATCTGGGAAAGGAAGTCTTCGAAGTCAAACTGGTTCTGCGCGATTTTGCGCTGCATCTGCTTGGCTTCCTCCTCGTCGATGGCATTCTGGACTTTCTCGATCAGGGTCATGTAGTCGCCCTGCCCGAGTATACGGTCGGCCATACGGTTGGGGTGGAACAGGTCGAGGGCGTCCATCTTCTCGCCGGTGCCGACAAACTTGATAGGCTTGGTGACCACCGAGCGTATCGACAGGGCCGCACCACCTCGGGTGTCGCCGTCGAGTTTGGTGAGAACCACGCCGTCGAAGTCGAGCCGGTCGTTGAACTCTTTTGCCGTGTTGACAGCGTCCTGGCCGGTCATCGAGTCGACGACAAAGAGTGTCTCCTGGGGTTTGACAGCCTTCTTGATCGATTCGATCTCGCGCATCATTTCCTCATCGACAGCCAGACGTCCGGCGGTGTCGATGATCACGAGGTCGAGACGGCTCTCCTTGGCGTGTCGTATGGCGTTGAGGGCTATCTCTACGGGGTTTTTGTTGCCTTCCTCGGTGTACATCTCCACGCCTATCTGTTCGGCAAGCACGCGCAGCTGTTCGATGGCGGCCGGACGATAGACGTCGCAAGCCACGAGCAGCGGGCGTCGGCCGCGCTCGTTCTTGAGCTTGTTGGCGATCTTCGCGCTGAAGGTTGTCTTACCCGAGCCCTGCAGACCCGACATGAGTATCACGGTGGGGTTGCCCGAAAGGTTGACCTCGGCCGTGATGCCACCCATGAGTTCGGTCAGCTCGTCGTGGACTATCTTGAGCATCAGCTCTTTGGGCTTGATGGCGTTGATCACGTTCTGGCCGATGGCTTTTTTCTTGACAGTGTCGGTAAACTGCTTTGCGACGCGATAGTTGACGTCGGCGTCGAGAAGTGCGCGGCGCACTTCCTTGAGTGTCTCGGCGATGTTGATTTCGGTGATTCGGCCTTCGCCTTTGAGCACCTTGAAACTGCGCTCGAGTTTGTCTATGAGGCTTTCAAACATTGTATTGCGGGGTAGTCTCTGTTGTTTAAATTAAAAAGAGGCCGTTCAATCGAGGAGATTGGTGGCCGTGTCGGGAAAAATCACCGAGGGTTTGAACTCCCGGGCTTCCTCGGGGGTCATCGAGGCATAGCACATGATAATGACTATGTCGCCACGGTGCACTTTGCGTGCAGCGGCCCCGTTGAGGCATATCACTCCGCTGCGGCGCGGTCCCGGGATGGCGTAGGTGTCGAAACGTTCGCCATTGTTGTTGTCGACTATATACACCCGTTCGCCGCGCAGGATGTTTGCGGCATCCATCAGGTCTTCGTCGATGGTTATGCTGCCGATGTAGTCGAGGTTGGCCTCGGTCACGGTCACGCGGTGTATTTTTGACTTAAGTATTTCGAGGGTCATAACTCGCTTGCGGATGTATGTTTTGACGGATAGGTGATGTTGTCGATCAGTCGCACGTCGCCGCACCACACGGTGACGCATCCCACGGGGTCGGTGGCATCGGCCCAATCGGAGATGGGCTGCATTGTCAGCGGGTCGACGATCTCGTAGTATTCGGTGCGCATCTCGGGCTGCGAGTCAATGGTGTCGACAACCATGCGCTTCACCTGGTCGACAGTCAGCTCCGGCGCGCGTCGCACGCTTTCGGCCAAAGTCAGATGGATGGCCGGGGCTATGGCGCGTTGTGCCGACGAGAGCCTTACGTTGCGGCTCGACATTGCCAGGCCGTCGGGATGGCGCTTGATCGGGCAGGCCACTATGTCGATGTCGAAGCCTTCGAGCTGTACCATGCGCCGGATGACGGCAATCTGCTGGAAGTCTTTTTCGCCGAAATAGGCGCGTGTGGGATTGACCATCGCGAATAGCCGGCTGACCACTTGTGCCACGCCGTTGAAATGACCCGGACGCATGGCTCCCTCCATCACCTCGGCCACAGGCCCGAGGTCGAACTGACGGGTGTCAGGTTCGGGATACATCTCTTCGACCGTGGGGACGAAGGCGATGTCGACACCTGCCTTTTCGAGCAGGGCGCAGTCGGCCTCCTCGGTGCGCGGGTAAGTGCGTAGGTCGTCAGGGTTGTTGAATTGTGTGGGGTTGACAAAGACGCTGACCGCCACGATGTCGTTTTCGTTGCGGGCGCGTTCAACAAGCGACAGGTGGCCTTCGTGCAGGGCTCCCATGGTAGGAACAAACCCCACCGACTTGCCGCCTTTTCTTAATGTGTCGAGCCGGTTGCGCAGGGCTTCGGCTGTTCTGATTATTTCCATTTCGTTTGTTAGCGGATATAATAGGCTGCAAAATTACACATTTATTGTCACGCTGCAAAATCTTTAATACAATGCCCAATGCCTAATGCGCAATGCCTAATGCGCAATGCCTAATGCGTAATGCGTACTGGTGAATTATGCATTAAAAAAATTGCGCATTGGGCATTACGAATTACGCATTGTTTAATTTGCCGGAATGCTCCATCAGCTCGCATGCATGACGGTAGTCGGTGGGCGAGCCTATGTCGATCCACAGGCCGTTGATCGGCGAATAGGTCACTTTGCCGCCGGCGGCGATTACCTGTTCGATCAGGTCGGTGGCATCTGTGCGCCGGTCGACCGGAAGGGCCGAGAGGTGCCGGTTCTCGATCATGTATATACCGGCGTTGGCATAGAACGAATAGGAAGGCTTTTCGGCCAAGGCTGTTACGCGCTCTCCGTCGGTCTCGAGAACGGCATATGGCACCGAAACGTTGTAGGGTATGGCGGCAATGGTGATGTCGGCCCTCGTCGTGCGGTGGGTGAGGTAGAGCTGTTCGAAGTCGACCGACGTGAGAAGGTCGGAGTTCATCACAATGGTCGTGCCGTCGGTCCGGTGGCGTATCAGCGACGCTGACCCGATGGTGCCCATGGCCATTGGTTCGCGTACGCACTCCACTTCCACACCTTCGCGTGGTGACGCGGCGAAATGCTTCTCAAGCTTTTCGGCCATATAGTTTACTGTGACGCGTATGCGGCTTACACCCACGGCGGCGAGGGCGTCGATATTGCGGTCGATAATGGCGCGGCCACCCACTTCGAGGAGTGGTTTCGGAGTGGTGAGCGTCAGCGGACGCAGACGTTCGCCTTTGCCGCCGGCCATGAGTATGGCGTCGACAGGGAGCAGCGAACGGGTGACGGCGGTGTCGACAATCGCCGTCACGCGCCTCTCTTCGTCGAGCCTTGGCAGCAGGCGCAGACCTTTTGCCCGGCATGAACGCAGTGTGGCGATGTCGTCGGTGCCGGTGAGGGCGGTGAAGTCGCGATGCATTATCTTCGATACGGGGTCTGACGGCGATGCCCCGCCGAGCAGTCCCCGGCGTATGTCGCCGTCGGTGAGGGTGCCTGTCATCCGTCCTTCTTCGTCGGTGACAAACAAGGTCATCGCCGACCCTGACAGGTCGTTGAGCATACGCAGGGCCTCGATCATCGGCGCGTCTTGCGATATGATGTGTCGTTTCATCGTGTTTTCAGACGTTTTCGTTCATAATGGCTTCGGCTATCGCCCAGTCGCGCGGCGTGTCGAGGTCGATGGAGCGTGTCGTGGGGCACGGGATGCGCCGGCGCATCCCGCCGAACGGAGAGCGCCTTATCGCCTCGGGGTTAATGACATATACCGAACCGGTGTATTCCCACGCCTCCGGCGCGTCCTGCCGCCGTGTCAGCATGCCGTCACCTTTAGATATGTGGAGGTAGCCGGTGGACGGGTCGGTCTCGAAGCAGTTGTAATAGGGGTTGCTGGCGGCCTCGCACACGCTCACCACCATGTCGCAGTCGGGTCGGTAGAGTGCCATGCAGCGGACCACGTCGTCGTCGGTGCGCAACGTCGATGTGGGCTGC
>CAZAZA010000039.1:0-24044 GCA_964489495.1 uncultured Bacteroides sp. | reverse complement strand
CTCCGGCGTGGCCACGATGGCCGCTCAGAACATGGGCGCGGGCCGGCCGGACCGCGCCCCGGTCATATGTCGGGTTAGAAGAATCGCTTAAGCGAGGAATCCAAGGAGCACGCCCGCTGCGACAGCCGAGCCAATCACGCCGGCTACATTCGGGCCCATGGCGTGCATCAGCAGGTAGTTGGACGGGTCATATTCCAAACCGAGGTTGTTGGAGATACGTGCCGACATAGGCACAGCCGATACTCCGGCGTTACCGATAAGCGGGTTGATCTTCTTTGACTTCGGAAGGAACAGATTGAAGAACTTCACAAACAGCACGCCTGATGTAGAGGCAATGATGAATGCCATGAAGCCCAACAGGAATATGCCGACAGTTTCGGCAGTGAGGAATTCGGATGCCTGAGTCGAAGCGCCGACTGTCATGCCGAGCAGAATGGTCACGATATCAGTCAGTGCGTTGCTTGCGGTCTTGGCAAGGCGTGTTGTCTCGCCGCACTCACGCAGCAGGTTGCCGAAGAACAGCATGCCGAGCAGAGGAATACCTGACGGTACGACGAAACAGGTCAGCAACAGACCTACTATCGGGAAGATAATCTTTTCGTCCTGAGAGACGGCGCGGGCCGGTTTCATCTTGATGAGGCGTTCATGCTTGGTTGTGAGCAGGCGCATGATCGGCGGCTGTATCACAGGCACAAGAGCCATATATGAATAAGCCGACACGGCTATGGCTCCCATCAGGTTCGGTGCAAGCTTCGAAGATATGAATATGGCGGTAGGGCCGTCAGCGCCGCCGATGATGGCGATGGCACCGGCCTGATCAGGGGCAAATCCGAGAAGGAGGGCCACCATATATGCGCCGAAAATACCGAATTGGGCTGCGGCACCGATAAGCATCAGCTTAGGATTGGCAATCAGGGCTGAGAAGTCGGTCATCGCTCCGATGCCGAGGAATATCAGCGGAGGATACCAACCGGCACTCACACCGTTGTAGAGGATGTTCAGCACCGATCCCTCCTCGTAGATGCCGATCTCGAGACCAGCATCAGGGTTGAACGGGATGTTGCCGATAAGGATGCCGAAGCCGATCGGCACCAGAAGCATGGGCTCGAAATTCTTTTTAATCGCGAGCCAGATGAAGAACAGTCCGACAAGGAGCATCACCAGGTGTTGCCACGTGGCATTGTAGAAGCCCGTCAGATGCCAGAACTGTTGGAGGTTTTGCAATAGAAAATCGCTGAATGACATGAGTCAGAAACGTTAGAGGTTGATTAAAATCATTCAAGCGTGATCAGAGCCTCGCCTTCCTGAACAGCATCGCCCTGCTTGACGTTAATTGCGGCTACTTTGCCGTCACGTCCGGCATGGATGGCGTTTTCCATCTTCATGGCTTCGAGCATCACAACGGTGTCGGAGCTCTTCACGGTGTCGCCTACTTTTACGGCTATCGACATGATTGTGCCGGGGAGCGGAGCCTTGACGGCATATGCTCCTGCAGCGGCGGGAGCGGCCTTGGTGATGACCTTCTGGCCTGTTTCGGTGCGGGGAGCTGCCGACGGGCGGTGTGCCTTGACAACATTTACGGGAGCTGCCGTCTCGACCTCGACACGGTAGGGCACGCCGTTGACCTCTACCTGGGCGATGTTGTTTTCGATGTCGCCGACATTCACCTTGTAGGTGTTGCCGTTGATCTTATACTTATATTCTTTCATGGGATATTGTCCAATTCTTCAGATTGATAGATGAAATAAATTAGTGACGTTCGGGAAGTCGGCGCATGCCGTAGATTTTCGAGTTCCAGGGCGAGTATGACTTCTTAACCTTATGTATGGTAAGTACGGTGTTCTCGCGGTCGTGCGCGTCGAGGTGGTCGTGGAGCGCCATGCCTATGGCTGCGATCACTTCGCCTGAATCATGTTCCGGACGGTCTTCGCGAGCCACTTCTTTGGGTGTCAGACCCTGCGAGCGCATCTTGTTGGACTTCGACACGCGTGCTCCGATAGCGTTTATGATATAGAAGCAGATGCAGAGCAGCAGAAGAGCCGAGAAAACGATACACATGGCCATGACTGTGAGTCCGGCTCCGGAGGCATCCTTTTCGCGGAACATGTCCACCTTGTTGTTTGTATCGCGGATCACGTTATTGCTGCTCGGAGTGATTACCGACTCTTCCGAGCCGGAACGCACTTCCCATCCCTCGTTGCCAAAGCCCTTTCCGTCCTCAGAACGGGCATAGGTAGTGTTGGGCAGAAGCGATGCGGGAACCGTCACTTCGTCGATGAGCGTCCGTCCGTCGGCATCATATATTCCAATCCAGTTTTCCTGTCCGGGTTTCAGCGTGAAATTGACATGGAATGTGCCTTTTGACGGTTGGCCGTCGGCCCAGAAAATCACGTGCTGACGCGGTGGTATCTCGGTGTTGACATCGCCGATAGGCACGGGATATTTCGTCGGGTTGGCCTTGTCGTCGGTGAGGAACACACTCGATATTTCCATGGGCCCGAACGTTGAGTTGAATAGCTCGATCCAAGCCGTGTTGCGACCGTAGTCGTCGACAAAGCTTGAGTCGTTCTGTACCATGACCTCGTTGATGCGCAGGCCTCTACGTCCCTGGGCGCTAAGCTGCGGGGCAAGGCATGCCAATGCGAGTATCAGGCAAATAATAGTTTTTTTCATATCTTGGGTATGGATATTCGTGACCGTCCGGATTACAGGGGGATATTGCCATGTTTCTTGGCAGGATTGACCACTTTCTTAGTGGCAAGCTGCTGAAGGGCGCGGATAATGCGGAATCGGGTATTGCGGGGCTCGATAACGTCGTCGATGTAGCCGTAACGGGCTGCGTTGTACGGATTGCAGAAGAGCTTGTTGTATTCCTCTTCTTTCTCCTTGAGCACCTGGGCCGGATTTTCTGAAGCCTTGGCTTCTTTTGCATAGAGCACTTCGACAGCTCCTGCACCGCCCATAACGGCGATTTCGGCAGTAGGCCATGCATAGTTCATGTCGCCACGGAGCTGCTTGCAGCTCATCACGATATGGCTGCCGCCGTAGCTCTTGCGGAGTGTGACAGTGACTTTGGGCACAGTTGCCTCGCCGAATGCATATAGCAGCTTTGCTCCATGGAGAATGACTGCGTTGTATTCCTGATGGGTTCCGGGGAGGAATCCGGGAACGTCGACAAGTGTCACCAAAGGTATGTTGAATGCGTCGCAGAAGCGGACGAAACGGGCTGCCTTGCGCGATGCGTTGCAGTCGAGCACGCCGGCGAGGAATTTAGGTTGGTTGGCCACGATGCCGACCGACTGGCCGTTGAAACGGGCGAAGCCTATGATTATATTGCGGGCATATTCGCGCTGAATTTCAAGGAACTCACCGTTGTCGATGATTGCGCCGATTACCTCATACATGTCGTAGGGGCGGTTGGCAGAGTCGGGGATGATCTCGTTAAGAGAGTCTTCGAGACGGTCGATGGGGTCGTTGCATTCTACCAGCGGCGGTTCCTCCATATTGTTCTGGGGAATGTAGCTGAAGAGTTTGCGGATAATCGAGAGACATTCCTCACCGTCCTCGGCAGCAAAGTGAGCGACACCGCTCTTCTGTGAATGAACAGTGGCACCGCCGAGTTCCTCCTGGGTCACGTCTTCGCCGGTGACGGTCTTCACAACCTTCGGACCGGTGAGGAACATGTAGGAAATGCCTTTGGTCATGATGGTGAAGTCGGTCAGTGCGGGCGAGTAGACGGCGCCGCCGGCACACGGGCCAAGGATGCCTGAAATCTGGGGAATAACACCCGAAGCGAGAATGTTGCGCTGGAATATTTCGGAATAACCGGCAAGAGCGTTAATGCCTTCCTGAATGCGGGCGCCCCCCGAGTCGTTGAGTCCGATGACAGGCGCACCCATCTTCATGGCCATATCCATGATTTTGCATATCTTCAATGCCATGGTTTCGGAGAGCGAGCCGCCGAATACAGTGAAGTCTTGTGCGAATATATACACGAGGCGACCTTCGATTGTGCCGTATCCGGTCACCACGCCGTCGCCGAGGAAGCTCTTCTTGTCCTGGCCGAAGTTTGTGCAGCGATGGCGCACAAACATATCGATTTCTTCAAACGAACCCTCGTCAAGCAGCTGTGCGATGCGTTCGCGGGCTGTGTATTTGCCTTTGTCGTGCTGTTTCTGAATAGCTTTTTCGCCACCGCCGATACGTGCTTCTGCACGAAGGGCGATCAGCTCTTTTACTTTTTCAAGTTGATTGCTCATGCTGAGTGAAAGTGACTTTTAATATTGTGTATGTCAGTTATGAATTCAAGCCTTGCGGGGATCTTCGCAAAGTTCGACGAGTGCGCCGGCGGTCGATTTGGGGTGGAGGAAGGCGATGTTGAGGCCTTCGGCACCTTTGCGCGGAGCTTTGTCAATCAGACGGCAGCCTTTTTCTTCAGCTTCAGCCAGTGCATTTGCCACACCGTCCTCGACGGCGAATGCGATATGCTGGATACCGCCTCGGCCTCCGTTGTTTGCGATGAACTTGGCGATAGCGCTGTCCTCGGCTGTTGCCTCAAGAAGCTCGATTTTGGTGTCGCCGACTTTGAAGAAGGCGGTGCGGACTTTCTGGTCGGGTACTTCTTCGATAGCGAAGCATTTGAGCCCGAGGATGTTTTCGTAGAAAGGGATAGCCTCGTCGAGCGAGGGAACGGCTATGCCGACATGTTCGATGTGCGAAATATTCATGATTTTGATTGTTTATAAAGTTGAATTGTAATTATTTTTTTGTATGACCAGCTTCCCGGGCAACTTCTGCAAGTGAGTCGCGGATGGCATGGAATATATCCTCCACCGAGCCCGTGCCGGGTATGCTGTGGTAAGATCCCTCGCTGACATAGAAGTCGCGCAGAGGTGTAGTTTGGTTGTGATATACGTTCAGGCGCTGCGCAATGGTCTCGGGGTTGTCATCGCTGCGGCCCGAGTCTTTGCCGCGTTTGATAAGACGGTCGGTCAGTTCGGCATCGTCTACTTCGAGTCCGACAACTGCGTGGACTTTTGAGCCTCGGCGTGCGAGCATATCGCGAAGGGCGTGGGCCTGAGGCACTGTTCTTGGAAATCCGTCGAATATCACGCCTTTGGCTGTTTCCGGATTTTTGTCAAGTACATCTTCAAGAATGCTGATCATCAGATTGTCGGGAATCAGCTGCCCTTTGGAAATGTAGCTGTCTGCGATTTTCCCCAGCTCTGTGCCGCACTTGATGTGGTCGCGCAGCAGTTCGCCGGTGGATATGTGATAGAGCCCGTATTCGTCAATCAGCTTGGCACTCTGCGTGCCTTTGCCGCTGCCGGGGGCCCCGAAAACAACGAGATTGAACATCGTTTGGTTATTATTGGTTATAAGTAGGAGACGGAATAGTTAGTTGTCGTATTTCTCGCTGAGTACCCAAATGTCGTTGAGGTGGCGTGCCTGTCCGTCGATGTCGAGACCGAAACCTATGATAAATTTGGAAGGTATTTCGAATCCCACATAGTCGGGCTTGAAATCATGCTTGAGCGACTCGGGCTTGAAAAGCAGCGTGGCGACCCGGATTTCGGAAGGGTTCTCCTGGCGAAGCCGGTCGATAAGGTTTATTATAGTGTGGCCTGTGTCGACAATGTCTTCGACCACGATTACCGGACGTCCTGCGATATTGTCGGTCAGCCCCATAACCTCTCTGACTTTGCCGGTCGAGGCCGTGCCGTCATAGCTTTTGAGGCGGATAAACGAAATCTCGGCATCTATTCCGGCTGCCCTGAACAGGTCGGCAGCAAATGGGAACGCCCCGTTGAGCACGCAGAGAAAAAGAGGGTTTTTCCCCTTGAACTCGTCGGCAATCTGTTTGGCAAGTTCCCCGATTCTGGCCTGTATGCGGCTATTTTCGATGTAAGGCTCGAAAGTCAGCCCCTTATATGTTACTTGTTTCATCTGGGATAAGAAATAATTGGTGCAAATTTAGCAAAAATCCTCTACTTTGAGAAAAAACTGCTAATTTTGTGTTCTGATAATTGAGATTATCGTTGGTCAACCAAATTTTAGTCGTCTGAAGGCATGAAAATATTTACGACAGAAGACTTGCGAGCTATAGATCGCAAGAGCATAGAGGCAGGAGGGGTCACTTCCCGTGAACTCATCGGCCGGGTGGCCGAAGGCGTGGCACGGGAAATCACGTCGCATTGGCGTCCGACCAAGCGCGTGGCTGTGTTCGCCGGCCCGGGCAACAATGGCGCGGACGCTCTTATTGTTGCCAAGATTCTGCAAGAACAGGGTTTCAGGCCCGACATTTTCCTGTTCAATATCGGCGGCAAGCGTTTGTCGCCTGATTGCCGCGCCTGTCGCGACGAATTGCTTCAGATCCCCGACATCCATTTCACCGAAGTGGTGGACACATTTGATCCTCCGTCGCTCACATCGGCGTGGCTGGTGGTGGACGGCATGTTTGGTTCGGGGCTTTCGGCTCCGCTGACCGGTGGATTTGTGTCTCTCGTCAGGTATATAAACGAGTCGAGGGCAGCGGTCATTTCGATTGATGTGCCCTCGGGTCTTTTTGGAGAATGGAATCCGCAGAGTATCAATCGAAATATCATCCATGCATCGATGACTCTTGCTGTGGAGACCCCACGCATCGCCTTCCTGCTTGCCGATAACGCCGAACTGGTGGGACAATGGAAGGTGCTTCACATAGGGCTTGACCCGGAGGTGTTGCGTGCTACACCTACCAAATACCATCTGGTGGAGCAGGAAGATATAAGCCGTCTGCTGGTGCCACGTCCCGAGTTTGCCTCAAAGGCCGATTTCGGCGACGCCCTGCTGGTGGCCGGATCATACGGTATGATGGGCGCGGCCATGCTCTCGGCCAAGGGAGCATTGCGGGCCGGAGCAGGGAAGGTGTCGGTTTATTCCCCGCGCTGCGGATATTACGTGCTTCAGACCGGAGTGCCTGAAGCGATGTTCATTCCCGATAAACATGACATTGCCGTGACTAACATTGTCCCGGGCCGTCAGTTTAATGCCGTAGGGCTCGGACCGGGACTCGGAACGCACGACGTTACGGTAAATGCCGTGGATACTTTCATCAAACAGAATGACAAATATCCTCTGGTTATAGATGCCGACGCACTTAACTGTATCGCCAAACGGCGTGACATTCTCAATCACCTGCCACCGTTGTCGATTCTCACGCCTCATGCCGGTGAGTTTGACCGTATTTTTGACCAGAGCGCAACTTGCGAGAAACGGCTGCTGAAAGCTGTCGAAGTATCGGCGACCTACAATGTGCTTATACTTTTGAAGGGACGTTACAGTGCGCTCGTGCGTCCTGACGGAAAAATATATTTCAACTCGTCGGGGTGTCCTGCAATGGCCACTCCCGGTTCGGGCGACGTGCTCACCGGCGTCCTGACCGCGTTGCTTGCCCAGGGATACAAACCTGAAGTGGCGTCGCTGGTGGGCATGTATGTGCACGGCCTTGCCGGAGAACTGGCCGCCGAGGTACAGGGCGACTATGGAGTGACCGCCGGTGATATAGCCGATAATATCGGCAAAGCATTCAATTTGTTAATGAAATAAATACAGATTATTCCGATGATAAAGACTATCGCCATACTGTTTGCAGCCCTCGTTGCCGGGACAGCTGTAGCCTCCGGGCAGACAACCCAGAAGCTCGGTGCCAACAAGACTAATGAATACGGCCTGATATATTCGCTCCCGCTCACGGCCATAGATGTGACGGTTGAGGCCGAACGCACTCTCTGGCGTCCGGGCGATTTTTTCAGATATTCGCGCAAATATCTTAATATCGACCCTGTGACATCCGAGAACGAGTCGTGGAGGATAAAAAGCGTCACTCTGTCAAGTCATGGAGTAGCTGATCCCGATGAACAATATCTGGTACAGTTCAAATCGGGAAGTACGCCATTCATGCTGCTGGATGCCAATAGTTTCCCCGTTACGGTCAATGTTGAGGACTATGAGGCGCCGGCCCGGCCCGAACTGCCGCAGCCAAAAGCTGCCAAGCCGTCGATACTCGACACTCCCGAGGCGCAGTCGGCGATGACTCAGGAAATGATACAGAGCAAATCATCGGCCAAACGTGCTGAACTTGCCGCCGCCAAAATTTATGAGATACGTCAGAGCCGCAATGACATAGTTTCGGGACAGGCCGACCAGATGCCTTCCGACGGCAAAGCCATGCAGCTCGCTCTTGACAATCTTTCCGTTCAGGAAGAGGCTTTGACTGCGATGTTTGCAGGCACAACGCAGGTTTCCACTGAGGTCAGAACTTATACGGTGATTCCTGACGGCACCGACCGCCTGCGGGTGGTTATCGGACGCCTGTCGCAAACCGAGGGTCTTGTCGGAGCCGACGACCTTTCGGGAGAACCGATATATCTCGATGTGGTTGCAACACGCGTCGGTGAGCTTCCCGTGAATGAAAAGGGGGAACCAAAAAAATTCCCCAAGGGAGGTCTTGCCTATTGCATCCCCGGCGATGCCGACGTGAGTGTCTCGTTCGACGGCCGTACCTTGGCCGGCTCCACTATGCAGCTTTCGCAGTCGGGCGTTGTATTCGGACTTGACCCGGGGCTGTTCAGCGACAAAAAGTCACCGGCTTATGCCATATTTGACCCTAACACCGGTGCGTTGATAGAGCTTGGAACTAAAGAATAAGCAGCAGAAGCCAATGGAAATCGAACCCCTTTTTCCCGCTTCGATGGCCGACAGCCTTCGCTCGGCCATAAACGATGCCAGGCGCGTGGCGATAATCTGTCACATATCCCCTGATGGGGATGCTCTCGGTTCGTCGCTCGGTATGGCATGCCTGATGAACAGGCTTGGAAAGACTGTGCATGTGGTGACGCCCGACACACCTCCGCAGTCATTGGCATTTCTACCGGGTTTCGGCGACATTGTATCGGCAACGGTGTCGACCGAGCGTGCACACGGGCTTGTGGCAAATTGCGACTTGCTTTTCTGCCTCGATTTCAACTCACTCAAGCGAATCGACAAGATGGGGCCGAGAGTGGAGTCTTCGAATGCATTCAAGGTCGTCATAGACCATCATGAGAACCCTGAGTTGTTTGCCGATCTCATGTTCTCGTATCCGGGTTCGTCGTCGACATGCCTGCTTCTCTACCGCCTGGTTGCACAGATCGGAGCCTCCGACCTCGTTGACCGCGTGATGGCCGAATGCCTGATGACGGGAATACTGACCGATACCGGCGGCCTCGCCTATAATTCGCTTGACCCTGTGCTGTATCTCGTAGTTGCCGAACTGGTAGCACGCGGTGTGGACAAGGATGACCTTTACCGAAAGCTTTTCCGCACGTCATCTCTTGACAGGCTTCGACTCAACAGCTTCGCGTTGCTTGAAAAAATGACAGTGTATCCCGAACACCGTTCGGCCGTAATTGCGTTGTCGGCCGAAGAACTGAAGAGGTTCGGTTATGTTAAGGGAATGACGGAGGGTCTGGTGAACATTCCGCTTGAGATTCCTGAGGTCATATATTCGATATTTTTGCGTGAAGACCGCGAACAGTCGTTTGTGAAAGTGTCGATGCGAAGCAAAGGCGACTTCCCGGTCGACCGTTTCTGCAGCGAGTGCTTCGGAGGCGGAGGCCATGTAAACGCTGCAGGTGGCGATATCAATGGACCACTGAGCCTCGCAATAAGTCGGGTCGTTGAATCCATGCCTTCCTACGACCAATATCTCCCGTCGGAATAGATGTTATGGTTTTTTCACTGTTGAGGACTGAGTATTTGGGAAATTTTGAGTAAGTTTGCACCCTGAAACCAATTATGCGAAATGACACTATACAGTAAGCTTATTGCAAAGATATTCCTTATGGCATTTGCGGCATTTGCGTCGGTAGCAGCCGTATCGTGCGAAGATTCGAAAAGTTATGCCGATCAGCTTGCCGAGGAAAACAAGTCGGTGAATCGTTTTTTGGCCGACCAACGAGTGTATGAGACATTCCCGGCCGACAGCACCAGCTTTGAGATTGGTCCGGATGCCCCATACTATTGTCTTGACGAAGAAAACAGCATATATATGCAGGTGCTCGACCGAGGCAACGGCGAGAAGGCCAAGGAGGGTCAGACGGTTTATTTTCGTTCACGCCGTTATGCTCTGACACTTTATTACGGCACACTTCTTCCTGAGAACTGGAGCGGCAACTCCGACAATATGGCTGAGGAACCGACTTATTTTAAGTTTGACGATTATACCGATTATGCTTCGCAGTCATGGGGCACGGGACTGCAGCAACCGTTGAAATTCCTCAATCTTAATTGTGAGGTCAACCTTGTTGTAAAATCGCAGTACGGTGTTTCGAGCGAGCTGGCAAACGTGACGCCGTATCTCTACCGAGTACGGTATTTTAAGAGCCAGATCTGATATCATTAACAACTATCATACCCCTATCATGTCATTGATTAAATCCATTTCGGGAATTCGCGGAACTATAGGCGGAGTACCCGGCGAAGGACTTTCGCCTCTCGACATAGTGAAGTTCACGGCAGCTTATGCCACATTTATCCGACGCACAGCTACTGATCCGACGCGTCCGATCGTAGTCGGCCGTGATGCACGTCTGTCAGGTACGATGGTTAGCTCTATCGTAGTTTCCACACTTTGCGCCATGGGCTTCGACGTAGTAAATATCGGCCTTGCTTCGACCCCTACTACAGAGGTGGCTGTGACCGGCGAGCATGCCTGCGGAGGCATAATCATTACCGCAAGCCATAATCCTGTTCAGTGGAACGCACTGAAATTATTGAATGAGAAAGGAGAATTCCTTAATGACGTGCAGGGGCGCGAGGTGCTGAGCATTGCCGAGGCTGAAGCTTTTGAATTCGCACCTGTGATGCAGCTCGGACATGAATCTGTCAATGAAACATGGACTCGTCGCCATATTGAGCAAGTTCTGTCGCTTGAACTCGTTGACCGCGAGGCTATTGCAGCTGCCGGCTTTACTGTAGCTGTTGACGCTGTCAACTCTGTTGGCGGTATCGCAATACCTCAGCTCCTTCGTGCACTTGGGGTTAAAAATATTGTAGAGCTTAACTGCGAGGCTACCGGTAAATTTGCACATACTCCCGAACCGATACCCCAGAATCTCACTCAGATTGCCAACCTGATGAAGGACGGGGCGGCAGATGTCGGATTTGTTGTCGATCCGGATGTCGACCGTCTGGCCATAGTGATGGAGAACGGCGAGATGTTTGTCGAGGAATACACCTTGGTGGCTGTAGCCGATTATGTGCTGCAGCACACTCCCGGTTCGACAGTCAGCAACCTGAGTTCGTCACGTGCCCTGCGTGATGTCACTCGTGCCCACGGATGCGAGTACAATGCCGCTGCAGTAGGTGAGGTGAATGTGGTGACTAAAATGAAGGAAACCAATGCCGTGATAGGCGGAGAAGGCAACGGAGGCGTCATATATCCTGCCGCGCACTATGGCCGTGACGCGCTGGTCGGAGTGGCTCTTTTCCTCACTTTGCTTGCCAAGAGCGGCAAAAGCGTAAGCGAACTTAAGGCCGGTTATCCTCCCTATGCGATTGTCAAACATAAGATCGAATTGACTCCTGCTATTGATGTCGACAAAATACTTGCCGCAGTCCGCGACAAGTATGCGTCGGAAGAGGTCACTACGATAGACGGAGTTAAGATTGATTTTGCCGACGGATGGGTGCACCTGCGCAAGTCAAACACTGAGCCTATCATACGTATATACGCTGAGGCTGATACGGAAGAGCATGCCGACCGCCTTGCTCAGGAGGTCAAGAATGTTGTGGCCGAGATTGCTAAATAAATGAAATTTTTACATATACTCGGGCAGCGTCTGTGGCTTGCAGCCATAGGCGCTGCCTTCGTTTTTGAATTGACGGCAGACGACGGCGTTGTTGCCGTATCGGTGGCTTCAATGCGTGCGGAGCCTGCTCATTCTTCTGAGCTTGAGACACAGGCATTGATGGGGATGCAGGTTGCTTTGGGCCAACAGTCTGGTGATTGGTTGCAAGCCGTGACTCCCGATGGGTACGAGGCCTGGATACATCGTACTGCCGTAATATGTCTTGATTCTTTAGCGTTCGAAAGATGGAATCGATCGCCAAAACTGATGGTGCGTTCTCTTGACCGACGTTATGTCGTTGCTGATACTCTTTGCCAACAAACTGAGCCTGTTATCGATGTGGTGAATGGCGTGGTAGTGGCCGGAGTCAAGAGTACAGGAAAGTTTACCGAAGTAGAGTTGCCTGACGGCAGACGCGGCTTTATAGAGAGTGATGCTGTCGATAAGTTTGACGGCAATCCTGTAGAAAGCATCGATGTCGGACGGCTTCTGACGGTAGCGCGGTCTATGATGGGCAGCCCGTATCTTTGGGGTGGAACATCTACGCTTGGGGTAGACTGCTCCGGACTTGTGCGTGTGGCATTTTGGGATCAGGGTGTCATGCTGCCGCGCAATGCCTCGCAACAGGCGTTGACTGGAATGGCTGTTGACTGTAACGCTGAATCTTTGCAACCCGGTGACCTTGTGTTTTTTGCGGCTGACTCGGCTGGTACCCGTATCACGCATGTAGGTATATATGAGGGTGAAGGGAAGCTCATACATTCATCCGGAACGGTTCATCGCAGCGATCTGTTCACCGACACTTTGGAGTCTCTTCCGCAACGTATGCGCTTGGCCCGAAGGATAGTCTCCGGCAGTAAAGGAACAACAATGGAAGCAGCTGCTGACAGTAAGTTCAAGGCAACCTCCATGATAGCTCCTGCTGCGATGATCGGAATAGGGGCATGGGGTGTTGCCGGGGGATGGCTTCAGCATCTGGATAACGAGGTTCACCAGAAGATAGGTGTTAGTTCAATGCATAGGATTGACGATGTTCTGCAATTCGTGCCTGACCTATTTATGGTGTTGCCTGACAGCTGGCTTCCCGGAGCACGCTACAATTGGAAAGAAAGGGCGTTGCTGACTGTGACCGGCGAACTTATCACCGAGGCTATAGTGCAGCCGGTTAAACGTCTTGTGAAGTTTACGCGTCCTGACGGTAGCGACAGTCATAGTTTCCCGTCGGGACATACTGCACGTGCATTCGCCGGAGCTGAATTGCTGCGGATCACATACGGGTCTTGGATAGGTTTGGCCGGCTACGGAGTGGCAACAGCTGTCGGTGTGATGCGTGTATGTTCAGGCCGTCATTGGCTGACTGATGTAATCGGTGGGGCCGGAGTCGGCATATTGTCTGCACAGCTTGCCAGACTGCTCCTGCCTCTTGAGCGACGTTGGTTTGGCTTGAATACTGAAAAAATAATGGCTTTAGGATTATCGTATGATCCTATTATTCGAGCTCCGTTGTTAGCTTGCCATATATCTTTATAAAAAAACTCCGCACCGGATTGATCGCGATGCGGAGTTTTTTATGCTATGTGCTGATGATTACTTCACGAGCACTTTGGTAACGGTGTTACCCTGACGGCGGATGTAGATGCCGGCGGGGAGATTGTCAGCGTTGACACGGTTGCCACGGAGGTCAAACATCTCAACTGTATTGTTATTGGATACAGTGACGGTCTTAATAGATGATGTGTCACCCTTGCCTATGAATTTGCAGAGGATAGGAATCGGTGCTTTATTGCGATCCTGATACCAGTCAACATTGATTGTCATGTCGGCATCTCCTTCTTTAGTAATAGTACCGGTTACCTTGACATCAGCGTCGATGTTTCCATCAAGTAATTTCATTGATTCTACAAATCCATCGTATGTGCGAGTGCCGTCAGCATCGGTTTTGACATTCACGCCTGAAACGGCAATGTCGCCAAGTGTGCCCATGTCACCAAGTGTTAAGTTCGGCAGTAAGAAATCGCAGGTTGAAGCCCCGGCTTCTTGCGATATTTCAATAGTGGCATCCTGTCCACCTTCGGTAATATCGTTACCCATCATTTCGACAGTGAGTGTGCCTTTGTAGGTGTTTTTTACAACATCGCCGGCAGCAGCTTTCTTGAAGTTGATGGTGTAGACGTGCTCGGTCTTACCGTCAAAGTCTTCGGCAACGTTCGATACGGTGATGGTGGCTACAGCGTTAGCGTTGTCGAGCTTCACGTCTACCTTGGCATCCTTGCCATCAGCAACTGCTACGAAAGCATCAGCGGCAGGCATAGACTCGTTAAGCGTGAGTTCGTATGAGTCAGGACCGAAGTCTACCTCGTCACCGTTGATAGTCAGCGACTGCAGACGTGAGTGATAGATAAACTTGACATTGTCAACAACAAGAGTGTCACCGAGATGTATGTCAACGCTGTTGAAGTAGTTGTTGGATGAGAGCACTACATTGACCATCTCTGGTTTTGAGTCCGTAAGATAATTGAGGGGCAGCGTCATATTGGTCCACTCGGATTTTGCTCCGGTGATATAGTATATGACCTTGGATATAAGTTCTGCATCGTCAGTGGCTGTAACGGCTCCTCCCTGGCTTGTGGGGATGTCAAGAATATTGCGGTCGCGGTCAGTCATTGTTGTTTTGACGGTTTCAGGCGACATGGAGTTGTTCCCTGGCACGTCGGCCTGCGACCAATGTCCTTTCCAAGCGTAAACGATGACAGTCGCGCTATCTGTGGCGGCAGCGGGATTCCACTTGTACATAAATGAAAGCTCATCGGGACGCGAATTCAGCTTCATTCCGCCGAATACGCCTCCGTCCTTGTTGGCCGGCTGGAATGTCGACCAGTCGAGAGTGTTGGTAGCCCAGGAAGTACCTAAGGAGATATATGCCGGGACAATCTGGGACGACATGAACGGATTGGGTGAATTGAACAGTCGAACAGCTGTTTCAGATTCGTAGCCAACTGTTGCGTCACCGACCGCAGTCGACCCGAGGCCACGGTATCCGATTGGGTTACCGTCATCATCCGAGGCTTCAGACACAACGCCGAGCACGTTTGAAATTACCCATCCTGCCGGTTGCATTCCAAACACGTCTTGTCCCATATGGGATAAAGCTGTCTTGAGGGAGAGCGTGTCACATATGGTGTTCCAGGGGTAGTTGAGTTCCCAATCTCCTTCGAAGCCGGGATTTGGCAGCTGCTGGGCTGAGGCGGCTAATGAACCTGTCAGAGCGGCAACTGCGAGTGTGAAGTATAACTTCTTCATAAATAATAGTTGTTAACAGTTGATAGACTTGTTGAATTATGGTTTGTTGCTTTTCTAAATCGCGTGCAAAGTTATGAAAAAGGTTTGGATCTTTTGGAAAATAAAAGAAAAATGCACGAGTAAAATCGACATTACAGCCATTTTATTGCCCTTTTATGGATAGTCAGCGCAGTGTGTGCAGAACGTCGAGTATGGCTTGAAGCTCGGTGCGCACTGCCCTCAGCCTGCTCACTACCCTATAGTTTGTGTCGATGCCTGCCGGGTTGGATTTCAAAGCCTCGCGGGCCACATCTATTTTCATACCTTTGTCATAAAGCATGTATTTGATCATACGTATGCGTTCAAGATCGCCTGGGGTGTAGAATCGTGTCCCCGCCTTGTTACGACGAGGCGTGATGAGCGGGAACTGAGTTTCCCAGAACCTCAAAGTCGACATCGGTACATCCAATAGTACCGATACGTCGCCTATTTTATAATATTTTTTTTCGATTGTCCGGGGCAGCATACTATAAACCGAATCGGGGACTGCCGCTCGGTGGCAGGCAGTCCCCGTTGTTCTTTACCTAACAGCAATCGGTCAATCGTTGTCAGACTGACGGTCGGTGAGTGGACGACGGAAGAGGATTTTGTGCTCTACGTACTCTTGTGTGGCAATAAGAGTCGGCTTGGGGAGCTTTTCGTAGTAGCGGGAGATTTCTATCTGTTCGCGGTTCTCTGAAATTTCCTCAAGGTTATCGTTGAGTGAGGCAAATTCCTGCAGTTTCTTCTCAAGGTCGTGCTTCATTTCATCGGCAATCTGATTGGCGCGCTTGGCAATGATGCACACCGATTCGTAAACGTTGCCGGTGTCCTGCGATAGCTCAATCATGTCGCGGGTGACTGTGTTGAGCGGTGCGTTGGTTTTCTTGTAATCCATTAGGCGTGATATATCTAAGAAAATGTTGTTGCTTGTGAGGGTCAGTCGGTCACGTGGGCCTGAGAGATTTTAAATATGTTGTCGGCCTCACGTCGGTTCGGACTGTCGGGATAGTTGTTGATAAACGAGTAGTATTCGTCGACAACCACACGGTAGCGGTCGTTTTTCTTCTCCTCGACACTCTGCTGGGCCTCCTGAAAACGTGCTTTTAGCACGAGCATCTCAAGGTCTTCTTTGTAGCGTGAGTACGGGTAGTTCTTGATGGCGTTTTTTGCCACAATGACTGCCGATTCGAAGTTGTTGCCCATATATGTGCCGAGATTGTAGTACAGCTGGGCATTCTGAAGCTCCTTGAGGGTCAGTTTGTCCTGTAGCTCGAATATGGCGTTCTGAGCTATGGTCACTTTGTCGCTGTGGGGAAAGTAGTCAAGAAATCCTTGCAGCTCCTCTATGGCCGTCATTGTGTCTGTCTGGTCAAGCTGTGGCTCCGGGGAGTCGAGATAGTAACCATATCCACAATAGAACCTGGAAAGCTCGGCATATTTGCCTTTCGGGTAACGCTGGTAGTAGGTCTTGAAATACTGTCCGGATGTGATATAGTCGCG
Source organism: uncultured Bacteroides sp. (assembly GCA_964489495.1). GTDB lineage: Bacteria > Bacteroidota > Bacteroidia > Bacteroidales > Muribaculaceae > Paramuribaculum. The sequence continues at coordinate 7,353 of CAZAZA010000039.1, read as the reverse complement.
GTTCTCGTAGTTGCTCATCGCAAGCAGGTAGAGCGCTTCTTCGGCTTTTTCGCTGCCTTTGAGCTGGGTGACAATGTCTTGAAGGATGGTTGCCGCCTGGACATACTTTTTGGCTTCGAATGCGCGGCGTGAGAAGTCGAGTTTGTAGTCGACATCCGTACTCTTTTGCGCACGCTGGTACTCGCCGCACGACGTTAAAGCCATTGCGCAGAGAAGCACGCAGATTATATTTTTGATATGACGATGCATAAATGTCTTAATGAACAGTTTTCAACGTGCAAAGTTACGAATAGTTTTTCAATTAAACCTTATCTTTTGCAAAGATTCACACTGCTCACCCCTGACTATCTTTGTACTCTCGTTGGTCGCCGTTTATTCATTGTTTGCCGATATAGTCACCGGGCAAACAGTCACCTGCAGGCGGTTGTCAAGAGCTCGTGTACGGGCAATCCACTGACGGAATGTGTCGCTGTCAAGCTGCTTAAGCGCTAATTCTTCTTCGGGCGAACGGTCGATTGGCTTGACATATTCGTTGGGGGAGAATATGACATATATGGTGTTACGCTCCACATCACGGGATGTCCTCAGCTCATATTGTTCGGCATCCCCTTCGGTAGAGGCGAAAAAGGTGTATCTTCTACCTGCTTCGATACGCTGTGCCGTGTTTTTTTGCGCGAAAAACGGCAACATTCTGAAAACGTTTTTTTCTTCGTCTTCGAGATATACTGTCAGGTAGCCTTCGATGGGCGATGTAAACGCAAGGAAGCATTTGTCGCCGTTGACAAATGTGCTGCTCTCGGCTGAGTTGTCGGTGAAATTGCGGAGCACGCGTATGTCAAGGTCGGCTTTCATAGTGTTGATTTCGCGGGCGCGTCCCTTTATTGTGCATGTGACGACGAAGTCATTGTTCTCGATCTCGGCTGTGAACTTTGGTTTGCCTATGGTTTCGACCCATTCGCCCATTACAAGCGATGCCGCCGAATTCCAGAAGTCGGTGCTTTCGTTCCCATCGGATATTCGAGTGTTCATCTGTGTGTTCTGTGAAACGAGAGTACCGAATTTCTTTGCGAGTGCGTCTGTCATGGCTCTTTCCATGGCGGTCTGTTCTGCCTGGTCGCGTGGAACGTTGTAGGGGATGTAATAACGATATGTTCCTTCGACTTCAACCGTTTTGTTTTCAGCCGGGGCAGTCATAGAGATTGCAATACCTGCAGCCATGGCCGCAGGTATTGCAATAATACGTTTCAATAAGGTTGTTTTCATTCTACCGCAGGTATTTCTATTACATTGTTTTCAGGCGTGTAAGTGATACCATTGGCGGTATATGTCACACCGTCCTTGACAAAATCTACAATAAGTCCCAAGCTGTAGCTTAACGTTCCCGGATATAGATAAAGCTCTTCCGAAATATACTTGTTGCCAAAGAAATAGAGATCATTGTTAGTCTCACCGTTCAAGAACAAGAAACCTTCTCTTACATTGAGAGATCCAAAGTCAAAGTCGCATGTGAATCTGTACCTGTTGGAGTTATAATCGGGGTTGCTCGGTTCCAAACTCAGTGATGTTTTAATCGAATTGAGAATGTCTGCCGGCTGTTGGGTGGTGGTGAATGAATTGTCACCGGGCGTTACAGTCATATAATCATACCATCCGTCACGCAATTCCACAGTGTAATAGTACTTAGAGTCGGGTTCGAGACCACGTAGTGTTATGGTGACCGTGGAATTATCATTGTCCGAACTGCATACCGACGCTGCATCGGGTGAGGAGTTATAATCCATTGCCCTGCTGGATTCGGAGAAGTGTACGTACAGCTGTTTTGGATTGTTCATCTCGGGATTGTCGGATATAAGGACATGCTCGATTTGGGAAGAACTTGACAAACCATGGTCAAGTGAAAGGTTGAATGCCACACAGTTGTCGGAAACAATTAGGTAGTCGGTCTTAAATGCTTCGCTGTCGGAGAGGGTGGTCAGTGTGCCAAGCTCCATTTCCAGCGAACTATGATTGTAGTCGTTGTCAGGGTCATTGTTAAACGAACCGAATACCCGAGCCATGATTGTGTAGGTGGTCGAAGGCTCAAGCTTGTAAAAAGTGTTTGATAGTATTATCTCTGTTTCTGTCTCATTATCGATACGATCGCCATAATTAGCAAATACCAGTTCGCCGTCGGGTGTTATAAGCCAACAATCCTCGATGCTACTTATAATTTGGATATTGGATTTGGGCAGAGTCAGAACGACTCGGGCACTTCTGCTTTTGACGTTTGTTACGCGATGATTGATTTCGAACGTGCCAATTGTCTCGGGACCCTCATCGGCGCACGACCAAGCAATCAGGGCTATTAATGCCGCTGTCAGATATTTAATGATTTTCATCGTTTTGTCTGATTAAATGGTTAAAAACGGTAGCCGAGGCGCAGAGCGGCCATACCCCAATGTAGGTTTTCGGGTTTGCGCACACGTATCTGCTTGAACATATACTGGGCATCCCAGACAAATCCGGCATAGAAATGAGTGGTGATGTTGACACCGGCGCCGATACTATAGGCTACGCCGCCTGTAAACCCTGAATCACCGATTTTCAAATCGGTCTTCTTTATTTTTCGTGGGTCGATATCCGAGAGTTCGCCTTTTGAAGCTCCTGCAGCGCCGAGTCGGAAGTTGAAATAGCAACTCATATTTCCCAAGAAGTCGTTAGTATAGAAACGGAAACCGAGTATGTGTGCCCTCAGGACAGGAGATGTCGTTATATAATCGGTGGGGGCCATAGCCTCAATAGCCCATTCGAATGCGGCATAGTTGCTGATGGGGTAACGTTCGCCGAGTCCAAACGACACAGCGGCTCCTCCGGCCTGATGGGCGAGAAGCGTGTTGTTATCAAACGATACCGCCACACGCGGGGTAGTGCCTGTGGTGCCACCTATCGATCCTTCGAGGAAGAAGCCTTTGCGGTTTGCATTCTGTGACCACGCTGCTGCGAAGCCGAAAGCAACCATTAAACAGGCAATTAGTACTTTTCTCATTTCAATAAAGCGTTATTCGTTGAATTTCCAGATGTCCCATATAGAGGATGCCTCGGGTGAGACGGTGAACGTCGGAGTCTGGTCTTTGCGGTTGACCACGGTAGAACTGCGGCGAACATTGTCGGTTACATATTCTTTAAGCTCTGACAGAGATGCTGCCCCTTTTGTTTCCTGGAGGCGTTTGAGAAGAAAATATGTGAACATGCCGTGTCCTTTCTCGTTGTATGGCATGGCGGTCTGTTCGCCGCTTGTGGCTGAAAGCACGGCTATTTTGCCTGAAAGCCCTTGCTGCTTAGGAACGCGAGCTATGCCACGTGCATCCTGTATCACCATGTTGCCGTCGCGTGAAGTACCGCTGAAGCAGGCGTCGAGGAACACCGTCGCACGGCGCAGTTTCATACTGCCGATTTCCTTATAGAATGATGCGAGCGAGATACACACATCCTTGTTTACACGTGCCGCATCGACCGGTATAAGGTATGGCTCGAGTGTCGCGTCGTCGGGGGCTCCGTGTCCGGCATAATATACTATAAGCTTCATCTCTTCGCCTACAGCCTCGTTTATCAGGCGAAGATCGCTGAGAGCCTCGCGTATTGAACCGTACGAAGCATCGTTATATTGTAGGATGTTCTGTTGCGGCAGCCCGAGTGTGCGCCTGCAGTAGCGTGCGAAAGTGTTGCCGTCGTTGAGTGCAAAAGGCACATTAGCCAGCTTGCCGTAGTTCTCGTTGGCAATGATGAGCGCAAAGGTGTTGGGGTTGTCCTTGCCTGTGAAAGGAATGTCGACATCAACATCTGACGGCGCGAGGTCGCCGGCAGCTCCCTTCGACTCGGAGTTCTTTGAGCCGGAAGCATTGCCGAATTTGGCCGCAATCTCTTCTTTTCGCTCCCAGTAGTTTTTAACTGCGGCTCGGTTGAGTCCGTAAGAAGCGAAGCTCGAAGTTGTCACGAAAGAGGGCAGATCAGACAGGGTAGACAGAAGTTTGCACCCTTTGAAAACGTCGCGGCCCATAGTTTCGATCGACTGCGACAAACGGGCTTTGGTCAGATTCACACAGTCGGCAAAAGCCTCGTCGCCAATGGTCTTCATGCTGATGGGTAGTTCGACCTCGATCAGTGTCCGGCAATTAAAGAATGCACCTTCGCCGATTGATTCGCATCCGAAAGGTACGCGAACATCGCTCAGGTTCTCACAATTGTAAAATGATTTTTCGCCGATTGACTTGATGGTCGAGGGTATGTCGAGAGTCACAAGGTTGACGCAGTCATAGCATATATTATTGCCTATCGAGGTAACGCCTTCGCCAATGACTACCTGCTTGACGTTTTCGGGTCGCCATGGGCGGTCTTTTCGGAAATCTTTCATGGGTCCCTGGCCGGTGAAAGTCAGGACTCCTTTTTTCAACTCCCATTTGACATTTTTTCCGGCACCCCCTTTAGCCGCGAAGCAAACGGCAGACAGAGTGAATACCGTCATCAGGAGAATCAAGATGCGTTTCATAAGAAAAGTGTATGATGGTTTTTGTTGTATGCTGGCACAAAGTTATATGTTTTGTGCGGAATTTGCAATTAAACGAAAAAAAATTCGTAGATTTGCAGCCGATTTGGACATCCGTTTGTAGGGATGCCCTTCAGTTAATTAATCACTTAAAATCACTGATGATCAACATTACGTTTCCTGATCAGACGGTTCGGCAATACGAGAGCGGTGTAACGCCCCTTCAGATAGCCGAGAGCATCAGCCCCCGTCTGGCACAAGACATCCTTGCGGCCTCGGTCAACGACCAAGAATGGGACATAAGCCGCCCCGTCACCGAGGACGCCACCGTCCGCTTCTTCAAGTGGGAGGACCCCGAAGGCAAGCATGCGTTCTGGCACAGCTCGGCACACCTTCTGGCCGAGGCACTGCAGGAACTTTTCCCCGGGGTCAAATTCGGCATTGGACCCGCTATCGAAAACGGTTTCTACTATGACATCGATCCGGGCGACAACCAGATTACAGCAGCCGACTTTCCGCGCATCGAGAAGAAGATGATCGAGCTCGCCCGTACAAAACAGCCAATCGTGCGCCACGACATATCCAAGGCCGATGCCCTGAAAATGTTCGGCGACCGTGGCGAGGAATATAAGTGCGAGCTTATAAGCGAACTTGAGGACGGACATATCACCACATATACACAAGGCAATTTTACCGACCTTTGCCGTGGTCCGCACATTGCCACCACAGCACCCATCAAGGCTGTGAAGATAACTTCGCTGGCCGGTGCTTACTGGCGTGGCGACGAAAAACGCAACCAGCTGGTGCGTGTCTATGGCATCACCTTCCCGAAGCAGAAGATGCTCGACGAATACCTCGTGATGCTTGAAGAGGCTAAGAAACGCGACCACCGCAAGCTCGGCAAAGAAATGGAACTATTTGCTTTCTCGGCCAATGTCGGAGCCGGTCTGCCTCTGTGGCTTCCAAAAGGCGCGGCTCTGCGCGACCGGCTGGAGCAGTTCCTTCGCAAGATACAGAAGAAATACGGTTACCTTCAGGTAATCACCCCCCATATCGGCAATAAGAATCTGTATGTGACCTCGGGTCATTACGCCAAGTACGGCAAGGATTCTTTCCAGCCTATCCACACACCTGAAGAAGGAGAAGAGTACCTTCTTAAGCCTATGAACTGCCCGCACCACTGCGAGATTTTCAAGGCTTATCCACGCAGCTACCGTGACCTCCCCATGCGCCTCGCTGAATTCGGAACGGTCTACCGCTACGAGCAGAGCGGCGAGCTGCACGGACTGACACGTGTTCGCGGATTTACGCAGGATGACGCACACATCTTCTGTGCCCCCGACCAGATAAAGGATGAGTTCCTAAAGGTGATGGACATCATATTCTTTATCTTCAAAGCTCTTAAGTTCGAGAATTTCGAGGCTCAGATTTCACTTCGCGACCCGGCTCACAAAGAGAAATATATCGGTACTGACGAAAACTGGCACCTTGCGGAGCAGGCCATCATTGAGGCTTGTCAGGAAAAAGGGCTTAATGCCCGTGTCGAACTTGGCGAGGCAGCTTTCTACGGCCCGAAGCTCGATTTTATGGTCAAAGACGCGATAGGGCGCCGCTGGCAGCTCGGTACTATCCAGGTGGACTACAACCTGCCGGAGAGGTTCCAGCTCGAATACACCGGTTCCGACAACCAGAAACATCGTCCCGTTATGATCCACCGCGCGCCGTTCGGATCAATGGAACGTTTCGTGGCCGTGCTTCTCGAACACACCGCAGGACGCTTCCCGTTGTGGCTCGCTCCCGATCAGGCTGTCATACTGCCGATCAGCGAGAAATTCAACGACTATGCCTTTGAGGTTGCCAAGCAACTGGAGGCCCAGGACATAAGGGCGTTTGTTGACGACCGCAATGAGAAAATCGGAAAGAAAATCCGCGACAATGAGATGCGCAGGATACCTTATCTGCTCGTCGTGGGCGAAAAAGAGGCTCAAAACGGTGAAGTTTCTGTAAGAAAACAGGGCGAAGGTGATCAAGGTACGATGAAAATTAGTAACTTTGCAGAAAATTTAAAAAGCGAAGTCGCTAATATGACAAATCAATAACCCCCTGAATGGAGAAAAAGCCTTTTACCCCGGGACCACGCCGTCCCAACACCCCGGCTCCCCGTCGAAACGGACCGCCGGCCAAGAACGAACCCTACAACGTCAACGAACGCATCCGCGCACGTGAAGTGCGTCTCGTAGGCGACAACGTAGAGCCCGGCATATATTCCATTCAGCAGGCCCGCGAGATCGCGGAGCGCGAGGGTCTCGACCTGATCGAGATCTCGCCCAACGCCGAACCGCCGGTATGCAAGATACTCGACTACCAGAAGTTCCTCTATCAGCAGAAAAAGCGTCAGAAGGAGCAGAAGGCCAAAGCAGCCAAGGTCGTGGTTAAGGAGATTCGTTTCGGCCCTCAGACCGACGATCACGACTACAACTTTAAGTTAAAGCATGCCATGGGCTTCCTGCAGGAAGGAGCAAAAGTTAAAGCTTATGTGTTCTTCAAAGGACGTTCGATACTTTTCAAAGAGCAGGGTGAAGTGCTGCTGCTGCGTTTCGCCAACGATCTTGAGGAGTATGGTAAGGTAGAGCAGATGCCTGTTCTTGAAGGCAAGCGCATGATAATAATGCTTTCGCCTAAAAAGAAGTAACAACATGATGAAAAGGGCCGCCGCCACGTGCTGTCGGTGACCCACATTATAAAACACGATTCGTTTAACAAATTAAACAAACAAAATGCCCAAGATTAAAACTAACTCCGGTGCCAAAAAGAGGTTCGCCCTTACCGGA
>CAZAZA010000038.1:0-24358 GCA_964489495.1 uncultured Bacteroides sp. | reverse complement strand
TTAAGATATGTTTTTGTAACATCTTTTCGTTGTTAAGCTTATTGTGGCTATCTTTGCTGAATAATTAAAGTCAGTCGTCCGGCGATGCTATGCGCACGATAGGGATCGCCAGACCATCAGCTATGTGAAATTACTATATGACAAAGTATTGCATTCTATGGACTCTCATATGCGTCCTCTTCTCCACAACGGGATGCAACAATAAATCCCGGGAAACGGCTTCAACCGGCGAAGAAAACACGCCGACGATTAAGCCCGTGGTCACATTCAACGCCGACTCGGCCTTCAGCTTCATCCAGAAGCAAGTCGAGATGGGACCGCGTGTGCCGGGCTCGGAAGCAAGCCGTGAATGCGCGGCATGGATTACCGAGCGGCTAAAAAAGTCTGGAGCCGATACTGTAATCACTCAGTCGTTCACCGCGACCGCTCATAACGGCGACAAACTGCCGCTGGTCAATATAATGGGGCGTTACGGAACCAGAGGACAACCGCGCCTGCTCCTGTTAGCGCACTACGACACCCGTCCCTGGGCCGACCGCGAACATGATCCCGACGACATAATGACGCCCATACCCGGGGCAAACGACGGGGCGAGCGGGGTTGCAGCCCTTATTGAAATGGCCAGACTTTTCGCCCAAAAGCGGCCTGAAATGGCTATAGACCTACTGTTTGTCGACGGCGAGGACTACGGCAAAAGCGAAGGATGGCAGAACACCGACTCGACATGGTGTCTCGGAACCCAGTATTGGATAAATCACATGCCGCACGACTACCGCACTATGACTCCGAGATATGGAATACTTCTCGACATGGTAGGCGGAAAACACGCCCAATTTCTTCGCGAATTTATATCCGACCGATATGCGCCCACCGTGCTGGACAAGGTTTGGCAGATAGCCCAGGCCTCCGGATATGGCGACCTGTTCATCAACAAGCCCGGCGGCTCGGTGATCGACGACCACCTGTTCACCAACAGTGCCGGCATACCCACTATCGACATCATAGACTGCAACAACGAGGAAACCGGTAATTTCCCCCGGTCATGGCATACGCTCAACGACAACATCGACAACATCGACCCCGAAGTGCTTCAAGCTGTCGGACAGACCGTGGCAAATGTCATCTACCGCGAACGACCCTGATACCAATCTTTCAACTCAGCAATGGACAATATCGAAAAACGCCAGCAGGAAATCATCGACGAATTCTCGGAAGTCGGCGACTGGATGGACCGCTACGGCATGATTATAGATCTCGGCAACACCTTGCCTCCTATCGACCAACAACTTAAAACCCCCGAACACCTTATCGAGGGGTGTCAAAGCCGTGTGTGGCTTGACGCCCGACTGCAGGACGACGGAACGGTGTGTTTCACCGCCGACTCCGACGCCATAATCGTCAAAGGAATCATAGCCCTGCTCATCAGCGTGTTGAACGGATCGACCCCGGCCGAAATACTGGCAAGCGACCTCCACTTCATCAACGACATCGGGCTTGGTGAAAACCTCTCTCCCACCCGCTCTAACGGTTTGCTGGCAATGATACGTCAGATGCGTGCCTACGCACTCGCATTCGACACTCTCACCCGCAAGAGCAACAATGACAAATAACCACTCAAATACAACCATTCCAGATGTTTAAAAACCAACCCAAAGGGCTGTATGTCTTAGCTCTCGCCAACACCGGTGAGCGTTTCGGCTATTACACCATGCTGGCGATACTCCTGCTGTTCCTGCAGGCAAAATTCGCCTTTTCGACGGCTACTGCCGGATTTATTTATTCAACGTTCCTCGCCTTTGTCTACTTCATGCCTATGATAGGCGGATGGGTAGCTGACCGCTGGAATTTCCAAAAGACAGTCACTCTCGGCATAATCGTGATGTTTGCCGGGTATTTCGTCATGGCGATACCAACCCCGCGAGGCGAGATTTCCTCGTTAGTGATACTCATTGCTGCATTGCTGTTGATTGCCACCGGTACCGGCTTGTTCAAGGGTAACCTGCAGGTTATGGTAGGCGATCTCTACAACGACCCGCGATACAGTTCGAAGCGCGACGTGGCATTCTCACTGTTCTATATGGCCATAAACATCGGGTCGATGTTTGCCCCGAAGATGACTGAATATCTCTGCAACTTAGCCATGAGTTCGGAAGGTCTTACCTACAATGCCGCTCTGCCAAGCATATGCAACAAGCTGCTTGCAGGCGAACAGGTCGCTCCCGAGGCCATGTCAAAACTGACTGAGGCGGCCGGAGGCATTGATGTCAACCAGTTTGCAGCCACTTACATGGACACCCTGTCTACAGGCTACAGCTATGCTTTCGCCGTGGCCTGCGCTTCAATGGTGATTTCATTCCTTATCTATAAACTCGGTGTGCGTACATACGACGGCGTGTCCGACAGCAAACCCAAAGCCGGCAAAGGCGCGGAGGCTGTGGCCGACACCCTCACTCCGGCTCAGACCCGTGCACGCATCCAGGCACTCATGCTTGTGTTCGCTGTTGTCATTTTCTTCTGGATGGTATTCCACCAGAACGGCGCGACACTCACAAAATTTGCCGAAGTGTTCACTTCGCCTACTACCGAGTCGTGGACAAGGATCGGTTTCAACGTATGGGCTCTTGCCTTGATCGTAATAGCTGTTTACGCTATCTTCAACCTGTTCCAGTCAAAGGGTGCAGTCGCAAGACTCATCAGCCTCGCCGTAACGGCGGCTTCAGTGGTCGGTGTAATACTTCTGTACCTTGACACTCCTGAAACTGTGTCCGGCATCCAGCCTCAGATCTACCAGCAGTTCAATCCGTTCTATGTCGTTGCGCTTACCCCCTTCTCGGTAGCTTTATTCGGATGGCTCGGACGAAAAGGCAAAGAGCCCTCGGCTCCCCGCAAAATAGGCTACGGCATGATTGTGGCCGCCGTCGCGTTCCTGCTTATCCTTTTCTGCTCGCTCGGCCTCGGCGTTGCGCCTTCCGAAGGTGTAAGCGATGACCTCGTAAGCCCCAACGTGTTGATTTCAACCTATCTCTTCCTCACATTTGCCGAACTGCTGCTTTCGCCGATGGGTATTTCGTTCGTATCCAAAGTTGCGCCTCCTAAATACAAAGGCGCTATGATGGGCTGCTGGTTCGGAGCTACCGCAATAGGCAACTATCTCGTGTACATTCCGACACTCTTGTGGAACAAAATCGACGTGGCGCTGTTGTGGGGAATCCTCATGGTGATATGCCTCATCTCGGCAGCCTTCATCTTCTCAATGATGAAACGTCTTGAAGGTGCTACCTCCGACACACCGGCTCCGGTTAAAGACCCAGTTGAAAACGTCGAAGATGACGCAATCTGATAATATAGGCAAACTTTAACCATATGGGCGGCATGTCATTTTCGGCATGCCGCCTTTTTTTACGAACAAAACATATTATAAATACGTTTTTCATGACAAAGATATTTACAACACAAAATACTTCCGACTATGCAACCCAACAGCGAACACGCCTTTTATGCCTGGCTTATTGTAATTGCCGCCGTATGCGTCGTAACACTCATCGGAGCGGCCATCGACCGATTTTACCTGAACCGCCGGTTGCAGCGCCCCTGCAAAGACGCCACTATTCCAATCAACTGCCAGCCGCAAGACCCATCTTGAGACTAACTCCATTTTTTTCAAAAAAAATTTGTGCGGGTTGGAATAAATGCTTAACTTTGTCGCCGCAAAACAAAAGCAACTGCGGCGGGGTGTAGCACAGTTGGCAGCGCGCCACGTTCGGGACGTGGAGGTCGGAAGTTCGAGTCTTCTCACCCCGACCCATTTAGGGTTAAATGCTTGTAAGTCAGCGACTTACAAGCATTTTTCAAATTTAGCCGGGACAAAAACGGGACAGGTCGTCCAAAGCTTTTCATCAAAAAACGCAGCAATATGCACCTTATCGAAACAAACATCCATAAAATCATAGAACTTTGCAAACGTTTTCACGTTCGCAAAAATCGGAACAAATCTTTTTAACGCAAAATGATGATTCTGAACACAACCATAAGATCCGGAAGTATGTCGCCATCCTACAGACTGGAGGCTGTAGACGCTCTGCGCGGTTTCGCGCTCCTCGCCATCGTCCTGCTACACAATCTTGAGCACTACAACATATTCTATGGTTCCGAACCGCGTGCAGAGTGGATACAATGGCTTGACGCCAAGACTACTCAGTGGTTTTATTTCCTCTTCGCCGGCAAGGCATACGCCACATTCTCGCTACTTTTCGGTTTCAGTTTCTTCATACAGATGCGCAACGCCCGGAAACGCGGCTCAGATTTCAGGCTGCGGTTTGCATGGCGTATGCTGCTCCTTGTTGGATTCTCGCAATTGCATGCCCTGTTTTACAATGGCGACATACTGCTGCTCTACGCTGTGTGCGGCCTCATCTTGATTCCGGCATCGTCATGGAGCAACCGTACCGTGCTCTGGGTTGCCGCCATATTGATGCTCCAACCTGTCTGTTGGGCAAAAATAGGGTATGCGTTGATAAATCCTGATTATATCGATACCAATTCTCGATTCGTTCAGTTTGCGGCATCGGCCGAGGAGGTCGGGCGTAACGGCAACTTTCTCCAAACTCTCGCCAACAATATATGGAACGGCCAGCTATATAGCAATTTCTGGCAGGTTGAGGCAGGACGCCTCTTTCAAACTCCCGCTCTGTTTCTGTTCGGAATGTGGCTCGGACGCAAAGCTTATTTCGAGAAATCAGCTGAAAGTGTCCACTTCTGGGGACGTGCCGCAACATTCGCTTTAGTGGCGTGCATTCCGCTCTATTTGCTCAAAGAACTTATGCTTCAGCATATCGACAATATTACGGTGTTATCATATTATGGGATAGCACTGCCAATGCTCTACAATTTCTCGTTCATGACACTGTTGGTCGCCCTATTCATGCTTGCTTGGTTCCATGCGGGTAACGGTTATCGCGGCCAACGTTTTATCATGGCGTTTGGACGCATGAGTCTCACCAATTATATCGGCCAATCAATAATCGGTGTCACGGTATACTATCATTTCGGTCTTAACTTGTGGTGGCGTACCGGCGCCGTCGAGTCCGTCCTAATCGCACTCGCTATTTTCGGTGTGCTTCTCATTTTTAGTCGTCGATGGCTTGTAACTCATCGTCAGGGTCCGTTGGAATATCTCTGGAAACGGGGAACATGGCTCGCTTTCACACCGCGCCCGGCAGCTGTATGAAGACATCATGTATAAGCGTATTAGTCAGAATTAAGTCGCTGCTAATTCGTTGAAAAACGAATCACCCCCGCCCCGATGGACGAGGGTGAAATCACTCTTTGGCTTCTAGGATTGCAAAACTAAACAAGCGACAGAGAAGCTAATTCGGTAGCAAGGCGATGTATACCTTTTTCGATTTTCTCGAGTTGGGCATCAGAGATAGGAGTATCGCCTTTTTTGTACTGGCGCATTAGTCCTGGATTGATGCCTAAATATCGGCCAAGAGCCGAAACATTGAACATCGAGTAATACTCGAAGAGTGAGGAGATGTCGAAATGAAACTCCACCTCAGAAGTGAGTTCTACCGGAACCGCCTGGCCACGTTCGATATAATCACTGCTGACTTCTTCAATAGAATTAAAAAAATCTTCTTTAGCTTCCTTTACAGTATCACCGGTACCGATAAGCGTGCAGTGTTCACCGTCAGTGTTATAAGCGATATAGGTTCCGTCCGATTGCTTTTCAATACTTACTTTCATATCGGGTATGTGTTATGGGTTAATTACTTTAGTTGAAAAGAGAGGGAAGGGAGCACCCTCCCTCCTCTTGATTAGAAGCCGATTCGCTTTTTTAGGACCATCATCAGTCCTTTGCGAACCTCTTGTGATCCATGCCGCTCAATGAGAATTTCATCGCCCGTTTCCGGGTTATAGTAGCGGTCATGTTTTTTACCGTGTTTTACGAGTTGGTAACCGTGAGCCTCGGCAATCTTAATGAGTTCTTTCCATTTCATGTCAAAGAGCTTGTTTAGTTTTGCGCTACAAAGGTATGACATTTTTGTAATACAACAAAGGTGTCGAGCGAAAATATTACATAAATGTCATATTTTTGATTAGTCTAAAACTATTACGCACAAAGGAAATGTACATTCTGAAATGTAGGGATGTTCCCGGGAACATCCGTTCCAATGGAGTTGTCAGCAGTCGCCGTTCCCGACTCATAAAAACATTCATTTCACCTAATATTTATCAGAATTCGCGCAATAGCCACGATATTTTTGCGTTTTGTTTGCAAAAACATATTTAATGTTGTATTTTTGCTAATCATTCCGCGATCCTTAAGCAGACTTAAAATAATAAACCTCGATTTCCACAGGGTATAAACGAACCTGACCCTGTGAAAAACATCATTAATTCACCAAGGTTCAGTCTTTGATAATTTTCATGATGAAAAAAGTTCTACTAAATTTTGCAGTCGCGTTCATGGCTCTGCTCGTTTCCTCCACCGCCTGGGCGGCCTCGGATAACGAGATACTGCTCAAACGTGATGCTCCTCTCACGCTTTCGCGGATGAACAGGGCGAAGGTTGCCAAATCCATGAAGGCTCCGGCTCGTGTAGTCGGTAATGGCGAGACCGTGATACGTACAGCCATGCTTATGAAGGATTCGTGGATCGAAAACCAGCAATACCAGTTAGGCATGTACGAGTACCCGTTGTCGGGTTATGAAAGCAGGTGTCTGCAACTGAATTCAAACATGGACCCGACAGGCGGAGCCACTTATATCGGCGATGACAAGTATTTCCTGACGTCTTATTCAGTCTATGCGGCTTACAATCTGCTACTTGTCAACCACTACATCTTTGACACCAACACCTGGACAACCGTAAGCGAATCCACCGGCACCGGCGAGAATATCGCCCGTGACCTTGCCTTTGACCATATTTCGGGAAAACTCTACGGTTGTTTTCGTGGTGACGACGGCACTACCGACTACTATGTCTTCGGCTCATTAGACATAGACGACCTCGACAGCCCGCGTACAGTAATCGCAAAGCTCGATAACAAAGGCTGGAATGCACTTAGCGTTGACCGCTTCGGCAATCTTTATGCAATCGACCGCGAAGGCGCACTGCTCAAAGTTGACAAAGGCTCCGGTGCGACTACAAAGATTGGCAACACCGGTCTGACGTCGCAATACCAGACTTCCGGAGCTATCGACCAGGAAACCGATTTATTCTATTATGTCACCTGTAACAACAACGGAAGCTCCCTCTATGCAATCGACCTGACAACGGCAAAAGCCGAGAAAATATATGACATGGCCGACGGCGAACAGGTTGCCGGCATGTATGTCCCTACGGCCAAGCAGACCGATGTCACCTTATCAGCTGCCGCCGGCCTCGCCGCATCTATTGACGATGCAAGCCTCAGCGGTATATTGACCTTCACGTCGCCTGAAACATACAGCGACGGCTCTTCCGCCACCGGAGAACTCAGCTATAAAGTGATCTGCAACGGTAAGACCATAGGCGAAGGCACCTCGACATGCGGCTCAAGAGTTATCGTACCTGTAACACTTGAAAAATCAGGCTCGTATGTATTTATCGTCACTGTTTCCAACGACAAAGGCCAAAGCCCTGAAGCTTATCTTGAAAAATACATCGGCTATGATGTACCCGAGGCTGTGACCAATGTTGAAGCAACATATCTCTATGGCCGATTCATCATTTCATGGGAGCCTTCGGTGAAAGGTGTCTACGGCGGCACATTTAACAAGGACGATGTGACCTACACTGTAGTACGTATGCCAGATGCCGTTACTGTGGAAAAGGATACCAAGTCTACAAACGTGATGGACATGGTGGCCGAAACTACCGAACTTGTAAATTACAGCTATGTCGTCACACCGCATCACCACGATGCAGTCGGCGCATCCACATCAAGTGAAAAGATCCTCCTTGGTGCGAAACTGCCTCCTTATGAAGTCAAGTTCGCCACGAATGATGATCTGGAAAATATCACAATCACAGACGCCAACAACGATGGACGCTATTGGCGTTTAGACAGTGATGAAGGATGTCTGTGGCTATACCCGACATCTGTTACACTGGGCGACGACTACATATTCTCCGTACCTCTGCAGCTCGAAGCCGGACAATTGTATAAGTTCACGGCCGAAATGGGATCTAAATATGCCCAGTATGGTAATAAAGAAAGGTTCGACGCCTTCCTCGCCACCTCTCCGACCCCCGAAGGGTGCACAGTCACCCTCATCGAGCCTCTTACCATCTCGACGGCACGCGATGAATACAGCGCGGTATTCAAAGTAGAGACTTCCGGTAAATACTATGTGGCGATACACGGTTGCTCCGATCCCGACTCCTTTGGCATGTTCGCATATGGTATGTCAGTAAAACCCGATGCATCTCTCGACTCTCCCGATGCACCCGTTCTTTCGGCACTGGCCGACATCAATGGCGGCAATAATGTGGAAATCGCCGTTACAGCTCCGTCAAAACTTCTCAACGGCGATGTCATCGAGTCTGTTACCAAGATGGAGCTTTACCGCGATGACGTCCTGCTCACAACCTTCGACAAGCCCGAGTTAGGAAAGTCATACACTTATTCCGACAAGGAGGTCGCCGAAGGCCTGCACACCTACAGCGCACGCGCTTTCAACGAGGCCGGCGGCGGACAGACAGCTTATGTCAAGGCTTTTGTGGGAATAAATATTCCTGGCACACCTGTCAACGTTGTCGCAAAAGAGCTTTCTGACTGTAGATCAGTCGAGATAACGTGGAAGGCTCCCGAAACTGATATTGACGGATGCCCCATAAATCCGGAGTTTGTCACATACACCGTGGCTTATTACGACGGTAATGTGATGAGGTGGAAACCTATTGCCGAAAACGTTAAAAACTATTCCTTTACCACATCAGTAGACGTAGCTCCCGGGACACAGACTCTGCTCAAATTCGGAGTTTATGCTTCCACTGCCAAGGGAGCCAACACGGTCGGCGTAGGCTCAGCTCCGATTATAGCGGTCGGGGATGCCTACGAAATGCCTTATGTAGAGACTTTCGGCGGCAATTCCCTAACAGGCATCCTCGGCGAGGAAAATGAAAACGACGGTGCCTCGTGGCAGGTATGGTTTAAAGACGGCACAGTTGACGGCGACGGTCGATGCCTCTTCTACAGCGGTGCTATCGACAAAAAAGGCAGCATGTTCACCGGCAAGATTCATATCACCGGCAAGAATCCAGCTTTCTCATTCTGGTACTGGAGTATTCCCACATCCCCTGATGAGGAAGTCGTTGTAGAAGTCAACGATGGCACAGGATATAAACAGGTAGGTGTGACTCCCATGAATCGTGGCGGCGACGAACAGCACTGGGAAAAATATACTGTTTCGCTCAAAGATTACATCGGCATGAACATCCAGATACGCCTCTCTTATATCATTCGCAAATATGTGCTCTATGTCGACTTCCTGCGCATCAGCGACACTTATCAGGACAATCTGTCGGCAAACTCCATCTTCGTGCCCACCAAGATGGATCCCGGCACGGCTTCTTTAATAGAGGTTGTAGTCGAGAATACCGGCGAACAGACTTCACGTGATTACGACGTAGACCTCTATATCAACGATATAAGAACAAATACTTTGCACATGTCACCACTTGCTGCGGGAAAGAAGGCTTCGAGCATATTCGAATATGTGCCCGGCGTTTTGGATTCCAAGGAAAGCGTCGTCTATGCCGTTATTGATTATCAGGACGAGAATACCGACGACAACATGACCGGGAAGAAGACCTCGATGGTTCTTCACCGTGAATATCCGGTAGTGACCGACCTTAAGGCCACTCGTAAAGGAAACGACATCTTACTCGAATGGTCAGATCCCCAACTCAATGGCGGCGATGTGACCGTCACCGATGATGCCGAAGGTTATGTGCCCTTCTCCACCGGCTTCTCAAGCTCTGTTCTTGACAACGATTATGTCGGCGACTGGACAATGTACGACGGCGATGGCGAAGGTTCAAACGGTCTTGCGGGATTCCCCCACGACAATATAACTGTCGGAGCCGAACTCAGCTTCATTGTCTTCAACCCGGCCGAGATGGGCATCGTTGCCAGCGGTTGGCAGCCAAGAAGCGGCAACCAGGCCTTTGTCTGCCTCGTTGCTCCCGAAAGTCCGAACGACGACTGGATGATTTCACCCCGTCTGTCTGGTAATGCCCAGACTGTCACCTTCTATGCCAAATCCGTAGGTGATGAATATTACGAACAGTTCGAGTTCCTTTATTCGACCGAAGGAAATGACATTGATAGTTTTGTCAAAGTGAAGACTATAGAGAAGGTTCCCGCTCAGTGGACTGAATATAGTTTCGACCTTCCCAAAGGCGCATGTCACTTCGCTATCCGCTGCATTTCCAACCGTCAGTTTGCTCTCTTTGTCGATGATATCACATTCGAGCGTGCAAATCCGGCTGCCGGTCTCGAAATAAGCGGGTACAACATCTATCGCGACGGTGTGAAACTCAACCAAAAACCGGTTTCAGGCAATACATTCACCGACACCGACGACAAAGCTCACACCTATGTTGTCACCACAGTCTATGACCGTGGAGAGTCAACTGCATCCAACAATGCCATTGTAGGTGATCTCTCATCAATCGACAACCCGGACTCGGACTCCGTCACAATCACTGCCGGTCAGGGACAGATTATTGTCAGGAATGCCGAAGGTGAGCTAATCCGGGTATTCGGAACTGACGGCAAGGCAATTGCCCGGGCAACCGGCTCCGATACGACAGTTATCGATGTAGCCCCGGGCATCTATGTTGTCCGCGTTGCTGCCAAGTCAGCATTGCTCGTCGTAAAATAATAACTGTTTCTTGAAATCTTGCAGGGGGTAAACACCAGCCACAGGTGTTTATCCCCTGTTTTAGTTTCCCGGTTATTTTTTGTTACTGACATCTAAAAATGCTAATTTTGCATTCCGAAAAATAAAACCCGCTAATGAAACTATTACTAAGATTCATGGTTCTGGCCATGATGACTGTCGTGACCACTGCATGTGGAGACGACGAACCCGAACAGGATTATTATGTAAGATATGTCGTGTCAGTGAAACCCGGACAGACTATATCGGTTGGCTACACCGCGCCAGGGGGCACACGTTATACCGGCGACATTATTTGCGGGACAGGCGATTGGAACGTGACCGTAGGCCCCGTCAAATCAGGATTCGAGGCAACGATCACAGTCAGTTGCCAATATCCGGAGACCACGCAATATGTTGCAATCGAGGCCGGAACAGGAAACGGCCCGCTCGCACAGAAAGAGATTGTACAAAAATGTGTGAGCATGTCATACGTTGTAGGAAAATGACGTATTTTTTGCGTAACTTTGTGCTATGAAACTCCGAATATTCCCTCCCGAAGATATGATAGACGGGTGCGTCGAACTCCCTGTCTCAAAGAGCGTGGCAAATCGACGTATGATTATTGACGCGCTCGCAGGATGTGAGCTGCCCCGCCTGCCTGATGATTGCGGCGATGATATAAAGACACTACGCGAAGCACTTCTCGCCAAAGATGCGCAAGAAATAAATGTCGGACCCGCCGGGACGGCCATGCGTTTCATGACAGCATGGCTTGCCGTACAGCCTGGACGTGTCACTATACTCGACGGCGACAGACGCATGCGCCAGCGCCCGATCAAGGCTCTTGTCGACGCTCTCCGAAGCCTCGGAGCCTCGATCGACTACGTCGGCGAAGAAGGATTCGCGCCACTTCGCATCACAGGCGCTCGCCTCGAAGGTGGGAGCGTAATCATTGATGGCGGCATAAGTTCGCAATTCGCTTCAGCTCTGCTTATGATAGCTCCGACCATGCGCGACGGCCTTAAGCTTTGCCTTGATGGGGTGGTGAAGTCCGAACCATACATCATGCTGACGATCGACATGATGACGAAACGGGGAATAAACGTCGAATACGACAAAGACTCACGTGTAGCCACCGTAATGCCCGGAGCCTATTTACCCGATCCCGGCATGCCTCTTGAGCACGACTGGAGCGCAATGGCTTTCTGGACAGAACTGTGCGCCATAACAGCCGGTTTTATCACCGTTGAAGGAGTAGACCGCGACAGCGCACAGGGCGACCGTGCTGTAATGGACATATTTGGAGAACTCGGATGTGCCGAATCACAGCCCGATGATGACGATGATGACGAAACCGAAACCCGCGAATTGTCAGAAAGCGCCATCCAGCTGTGTGGTTCCGCAGACCTGACCCCTCGATTTATACATGACTTTTCAGCCAACCCCGACCTTGCCCAGCCGGCGATAGTGACATGCTGTCTGAGTGGTATACCGTTTAAAGTCACCGGGCTTGAGACACTTGTCCACAAAGAGACCGACCGAGTGACGGCCCTGATCGAAGAACTCGGCAAAGTCGGATACGTAATCTCCCGTGAGGCGGCCGGGGCCCTCGCTTGGGAAGGCCGACGCGACCCAATCGCGACGCTTCCGATATTTGACTCTCATGACGACCACCGCATGGCCATGTCGCTTGCCCCGGTCGCATTCTACCTGCCCGGCATAGTGATTGACGGTGCCGAATGCGTCTCAAAATCTTATCCGGGTTATTGGGAGCAACTCCGGCAACTCGGGTTCCGATGCATCGACGGCGACATCAATCCGGATGATCTGCATCAAGAAAACGAAGAGGACGGCATATGACTCCGGTGATTCTTATTTTGTCGGGCGCAATCGTCGGGGTCGGACTCATACTCCGACTTCTACACAGACCCGACAAGGACAAAGTACCCACAGATAACGCAACAGCATCCGGCACACCCGCCGAAACAGAAGAGCCCGCCGACGAATGCTGCGGGCAACATGCCGTATGTGAAAAAGACTCGCTGCTTGCCGGAATTGATGTAGATATCGAATATTTCGACGATGAGGAACTGGATGCCTTCAAAGGTCGGGAAGCCGATGAATACACCGACGACGAAATCGAACAATTCCGCGAAGTACTTCTTACTCTGTTACCGGACGACGTAGCTCCCTGGGCACGAAGCATCACCCGACGCGGCATCACCCTTCCCTCAGCCGTGCGCGACG
Organism: uncultured Bacteroides sp.; assembly: GCA_964489495.1. Lineage (GTDB taxonomy): Bacteria > Bacteroidota > Bacteroidia > Bacteroidales > Muribaculaceae > Paramuribaculum. The sequence continues at coordinate 11,236 of CAZAZA010000038.1, read as the reverse complement.
AACTGCTGATGCTCGTCGACGACATACGCCGCAGCAGACACAATCCGGAGAGCACAACCAACAGCGTCAAGACATCATGACCGACATACTGCAACTTGCTTTTTTTCGCAATGCCCTCTGGGCCATCTGCATAATTTCGGTGGCATCCGCAATAGTCGGCACATATATCGTCACACGGCGGCTCGTATCACTCAGCGGCGGTGTAACCCACGCCTGTTTCGGCGGACTCGGACTCGGCTACTGGATGGGAATTAACCCCTTGATTATGGCCGGGATATTTGCGGTAGGTTCGGCCTTAGGGGTAGAATGGATGGGACATCGCGGCAAGGTGCGCGACGACTCAGCCATAGCGCTCATGTGGGCTCTCGGAATGGCCGTGGGCACAATATTTGTATTTCTCACCCCCGGATACGTGCCCGAACTTAATGCCTTTCTGTTCGGCAACATACTGACGGTCACCACTTCAGACCTATGGATATTCGGGGCCTTCACAGCCCTGCTCATCGCATTTGTGGCCTTTCGGTTCAGACACATCGTAATATGCGCTTTTGACAGCGACTTCGCCTCGGTGATTCATCTGCCTGCCAAAACAATAAACACAGTCATGATTGTGTTGACAGCGCTATGTATCGTCCTGACCATACGCATGGCCGGAATCATGCTGCTTATGTCGATGCTCGTTCTGCCACAACTTATCGCGGAACTGTACTTCAGCCGCTATCTGTCGATAATGATCGCCTCGGCCGCAGTGTCGCTGGCATGCTGTGTATCAGGGCTGTTTCTCGGTATACTGGTCGACGTTCCCTGCTCGGCGCTGATAGTTATGGTATCGGTCGGGGCTTACATCATATGCGCTCTGTCCAAACGACTGGCATGCCGCAATAAACGTTGCTGATTGCCGTTATATACTTAGTGAAAACAAACTACTTACGACATATAGTCCTACTGTCGGCAATTCTCCTTCTGACCGTTATGAGCGGATGCAGTCCGAAGAAGAACAATGCCGCCACACGCAACTATCAGGCATTCATTACCCGTTACAACATATACTTCAACGGCGACGAACACTTCAAGGAAACATTGAAGAAGATGGAGGACAGCTACGAGGACGATTACTCCGCATTGCTGCCGACTCACCCAGCCGAGACTAAAGGTTCTGAAGGCAATACGCAATCCTCGGGCGACTTCACCCGTTCGATAGAGAAGGCTCAGAAAGCCATACAGCTCAGGTCGATAAAAAAACGCCCGAAACGCAAGGCGGGCAAATCGAACGACCCGGAGTACAAGGCTTGGCTCAAGCGCGACGAATACAACCCTTTTATCCATAACGCCTGGATGATGATGGCTCGAAGCCAGTACTACAATGGCGATTTTCTCGGAGCCGCATCGACATTCTACTACATCTCACGCCATTTCACATGGCTTCCTAAAACTGTCACCGAGGCTCAGATATGGCAGGCGAGAAGCTATATTTCGCTTGACTGGCTTTATGAGGGAGAAGGCATACTCAAACGAGTCAAAACCGACGAACTTGCCAACAATACCCTCAAAGGTCTGTACTACCTGACATATAGCGATTACTACATTAAATCGCACGATTACGATAAAGCGGTCCCGATGCTTGTCGAGGCCGTGAAATATGCCGACGGAACACAAAAGACGCGCCTGACGTTTCTGCTCGGCCAGATATATGCGCGTATTGGCGACAAAGCCAAGGCATATGCGGCTTTCGCGAAAGCCGGTTCGTCATCAGGCGCATCATACCGCACTAAGTTCAACGCCCGAATAAAGCAGAGCGAGGTATATGAAGGAACCGACATCGAACCGGAGGTCAAAGCCCTCAGGCGAATGACCCGCTACGACCGGAACGCCGACTACCTTGACCAGATTTATTATGCAATCGGTAACCTGTATCTGTCACGCGCCGACACAACAAAAGCTATCGAGAACTACAGCCTCGCTCTTGAGAAATCGAAACGGCAAGGCATTGACAAAGCAATCGCCGGACTGACTCTCGGAGGCCTCTATTTCGACCTCCACAGATATGACAAGGCGCAGGAGTGCTACTCTCAGGCCATGACACAGATAAACGAGGAATATCCCGATTACAAGCAGCTGAAACGCCGCAGTGACGTCCTTGACGAACTCGCAGTGTATGCTCAGAACGTGACACTCCAGGACTCGCTTCTCCGACTGGCTGCCATGTCGCCAGAAGAACAGCTTGTCATAGTCAACAAAATAATAGACGATCTCAAGAAAAAAGAAAAGGAGGAAGCTGAAAACGCCAAACGCGAAGAATATCTCGCCAACCAGCAGGCAAACGGAACCGGTCTGAACCAAGGCGCCAACAATGCTCCTGCCACTTTTGTGCAGAACACCGATAAGTCGTGGTACTTCTATAATACCGCCACTCGTAATGCCGGGAAAACCGAATTCCAAAAACGCTGGGGCAGCCGAAAGCTCGAGGACGACTGGCGCCGTCGCAATAAGGCCGCTTTCAGTTTCAGCGATTTCGACCGGTCGGAAACCGAAAATAACGATAACGGGGAGTCGGATCCCACGGAAGAAATGACGGGAGAAACGACCGAGGAGAATGCAGAAGAAAAAGAGCGGCAAGAGCATGAACAGGACCCGCATTTCCCCGAATATTATCTCCGACAGATTCCGGCCGATTCAATGCAGATCGCTAATTCAAATGATGTCATTCAGGAAGGATTATACAATATGGGGGTGATTCTCAAAGACAAACTTGAGGACTTTGACGCAGCCGGAAGTGAATTCAACACCCTTCTGAGCCGCTACCCCGATAATATTTACCGCCTTGACACTTACTACAACCTGTATCTCATGGCTGTTCGCAGCGGTAATAATGCCGAGGCCGAAAGACTGCGAATGCTGATTGTCAACGACTTCCCGGAGTCGCCATACGGAATGGCGATGAAAGACCCTCGCTATTTCGACAATCTCAGAGATATGGAGGCGCGTCAGGAAACGCTCTATGAACAAGCATACGACGACTATCTCAACAACCGTAACGAGAGCGTGCATGAAGCATATCGAAATATGCAGTCTGATTTCCCCATGAGCAAAATCATGCCTAAATTCATGTTCCTGCATGCACTGACATATGTTACCGACAACAAACCCGACGAGTTCAACGCAACTCTCCGCGAAATGCTCGAACGCTATCCCGAAACCGACCTGACACCTCTTGCATCAGCCTATCTCAAAGGCATGGCGCAGGGACGCAAACTCCATGCAGGGCTTTCGAACGCTCGCGGCATGATCTGGTCGATGCGTCTGACCAACGATTCGACAGCTGTAGCCGGCGAAGAGCAACCGATCGAGTTTGACCTGTCTCCGGACCAGCCGCAGCAGTTGGTTCTTCTGTTCCCGACCGACTCCGTGAGTGCCAATACCCTGCTTTACGATATAGCCCGTCACAACTTCTCAACATTTGTTGTCAGAGATTTTGATCTCGAGCTGATGAACTTTGGCACATTAGGTATGTTAATCATTAAGCCGTTCGCCAATCAGGCCGAGCTTGACCACTACCGAAAAATGCTCAACTCCGATACAGAGCTGCGCCTGCCCGAGCAGGTAATGCCGGTAATGATCAGCACCAAGAACTTTGAAGCCCTGCTCAAATCAGGAGCCTCCTTTGAGCAATATCTTGAGGCTGTCGGAGACACCAGCTACAAGCAGGCCCAGAAAGCAGCCGGCATCGAGCCGGAGCCCTCAAAAAAATCCGAGAGCTCCGAGAAATCCAACACCTCTGAGAACTCCGAGAGCTCTGAGAGCCCCGAGAACTCTGAGAGCTCCGATATCCCCGAGACCTCCAATAATCCGGAAATACCCGAAGGATCGGAAGGCGACGATCCTCTATTTGAATGACAATGTGATATGAGCAACAACAGGATTCTATGGGCAGATGATGAGATTGACCTCCTGAAGCCCCACGTAATGTTCTTGAAAAATAAAGGTTATGACGTTACCACAACCAATAACGGGGCTGATACCCTGCAGCTGGTGAATTCGGGAACGCATTTCGACCTCATCATTCTCGACGAAAACATGCCGGGAATGACCGGACTGGAGACCTTGCAGCAAATCAAAAAGGTCGCCCCCAACCTGCCCGTGATAATGATTACCAAGAGCGAGGAAGAGAACATTATGGACCAGGCCGTGGGATCGAAAATCGCCGATTATCTGATCAAGCCGGTTAACCCGAAACAAATTCTTCTGTCAATCAAGAAGCAGCTTCACTCACCTCAGCTCGTGGCCGAACAGGCTGGTAGCGAATACCGTCAGGATTTCGCCAAAATAACCTCGCTGATCAACGATTCTTATACTATTGATGACTGGAAAGAACTGTATAAACAACTCGTTTTTTGGGAAATCGAGCTGACCTCGACCAACAATGGCATGATCGAGCTTCTCGACATGCAGAAAAACGAGGCCAATCAGTCTTTCTGCAAGTTTGTGCGCCGTCAGTACGAATCATGGATGTCGTTTGACGGAAACCAGCCTCTTATGAGTCCTGAACTGTTCAAGAAAAAAGTATTCCCGATTCTTGACAGCGGCGAAAAAGTTTTCTTTGTATTGATTGACAATTTCAGGTTTGACCAGTGGAGGGTAATCCGCCCGCTGTTGTCGGAATACTTCATCTTTGACGAGGACATGTATTGTTCAATTCTGCCAACAGCCACACAGTATGCCCGCAACTCCATTTTTTCGGGCTTGATGCCTCGCGAAATAGAGCGTATGTTCCCCCAGTTATGGGTCGACGAGGATTCGGAAGAAGGTAAGAACCTGAACGAATCCCCTCTTATATCCACCCAGTTTGAACGATACAGGCGCAAATGCCGTTTCACCTACAATAAAATCAACGACTCCGCTGCCGGCGAACGACTGCTTCGCGATTTTGCAAACCTTGAAAACAACGACCTTAATGTGATCGTATTCAATTTCATCGATATGCTCTCGCACGCACGTACCGAATCACGGATGATTCGCGAACTTGCCTCGAACGATGCGGCTTACAGGTCAATAACCGAAAGCTGGTTCAGGCATTCATCGGCGCTCGACCTGTTCAAGCGCATAGCCGAGAAAGGTTATACGGTCATACTGACTACCGATCACGGCACCATACGTGTTGACAACCCTGTCAGAGTAATCGGCGACCGGAACACAAACACCAATCTTCGCTATAAACTTGGTAAAAATCTCGATTATCCGTCCAAACAAGTATACGAGATACGTCGCCCGGAACGCTTCGGGCTGCCGTCGCCAAACGTGTCAACAGCATACATAATCGCCACGAACCGCGACTTTTTCGCATACCCAAACAACTACAACCATTATGTGCAATACTACACCGGAACTTTCCAGCACGGAGGGATTTCGATGGAAGAAATGCTCATACCGCTGATAACCATGACTCCTAAAAAATAAATTAACGCAATGGAAACCAAAACCATCCATATTGATTCACTGGCCGACATCGACCGTGCAGCCGACGAATTTGTAGAACTGATGGGCGACGAGACCGTCTATGCCTTCCGAGGCGAAATGGGCGCAGGAAAAACCACTTTTATCAACGCTCTGTGTCGCCGGCTGGGTGTGGAAAGTGACTTTACCGGATCGCCCACGTTTGCAATAGTCAACGAATACCGCTCAGATACTACCGCCGAACTAATCTATCATTTCGACCTTTACCGGCTCGAAAACCTTGAGGAGGCCCTTGATCTCGGATTTGAAGACTATCTCGATTCAGGTGCCCTGTGCCTGCTCGAATGGCCCGAAATCGTCGACGAACTCCTCCCCGATGACACCGTGACTGTCGAAATCACCACTGATGCCGACAATGACGGCGCCCGCACATTGCGCATAACCAAGCCCTGACAGTGAAGATACAGATTGCATCGCTGGTTCTTAACGGCATATTCATTCTTGCCGGGGCTTTGGCTCTGACCGCGTCGATTTGTGGCTGGAAGTGGTTTTTCAACACGGCGTCGGCACGTTCGGTCACCGGGCGCAACCCTCGCACCGCAAGATTTCTCTACGGGGCTGCAGGTCTGTTGATTTTATTGGCCGGAATTTACGGACTATCGTTGGAAATGCATTAATTTTGCGATATGCATTCCATACACAACAAATACCTGATTCTGTCGCTGGCTGTCATTGTCATGGCAGTCCTGGCCGGTTGCCGTTCATCCAAATCAGTTGCACGACAGCAGACACACCTCTCCAAGGCCGAAATCAACTCATCCCGTCATCCGGCCACGGCCAAACTGCTCGCCGAAGCAGACAGCTGGATAGGCACGCCCTATAAATACGCCGGTACCGACCGCAGCGGCATCGACTGTTCGGCATTGACCCTCAATGTATTTAAGCGCGCTCTTGCCATATCGCTGCCGCGCAATTCGGCTGCACAAGCCGACTGGTGTCGTACGGTTAAACGAAACGAAATTATAGCAGGCGACCTTATATTCTTCTCAAGCAATTCCTCCGGCAACCGTATAGGGCATGTGGGAATATACGTCGGCGACGGCCGTATCATACATGCATCGCCAAGCAAAGGAGTTGTGCTTGCCCCCCTCGACAGCCGCTGGTTCAACGACCACTACCGCAAAGCGGGACGTGTTGATCCGTACTACGCCATGCTCGGCAGACAGCCGGACAAAAAAAGTAAAAAGCCGGACAAGGTTCCGATTGACGGACGTGACCGCGACATTCCGTTGCCACAACCGACCCCTTCAATCACTCTCGGGCAATTCATAGCTGCAAATGCCGTCAAAGTCGACACCACAGCCTCTGTGTCGACCGAAACCGTCGCCGATGCCCGCACAAAGGTGATCAATACCTATCGGGAACTTCCACCAGACAGTGTTTTGACATCATACTTTGAATGAAGGAGTTTGAGCGAAGAGGCGTCTAAGTCACTTTTTTTTGCTAACTTTGCACCATTATGAAGAAATCATTTTTTTATGCTGCCGCTGTTGCTGCCGTAATGGCCGGCTGCAGCAGCCAGAACAACAATTCGAACTATAAACTGACGACCACTGTCGATGCCGAGCAAAACGGCTCGAGGGCCTACATCATCAATTACGACTCCGGCGAACCTGTCGACAGCACCGATGTGACTGACGGCACGATCACCTTCAGCGGTTCTGTCGAAAAACCGATCATGGCCCGTCTGATTATCGGAGGTAACCGTGGTCCGCTGTTTGTGCTTGAGCCGGGAGAAATCACCATCGATCCCGAATCAGGTGACGCAAAAGGCACAACGCTCAACGACGCCCTCAACGGCATGGCCACCCGCCAGGAGGCCATAATCAGCCGATATCAGGCGCTTCCCGACGACTCCGCTTCGCAAGTTCTCGGACAGCAACTGCAACAGCAATATGACGCTTTGACCGACAGCATGATGAAAGCCAATGCCGGCAATCCCGTCGGATATTACCTGTTCATGCAGAGGGCATACGACATGTCTCTTGCACAGCTCAACGAAGCTGTGTCAGCCGATCCCTCGCTTGGCGAATATCAGAGGGTGATAAAACTCCGCGACGCTCTCGCCAAAAAAGAAGAGACTTCGGTAGGCAACCAGTTCAAGGATTTTGAGATCACATACAATGGCGAAACAAAGAAACTGAGCGAATATGTAGGCAAAGGACACTACACCCTCGTCGACTTTTGGGCAAGCTGGTGCGGTCCTTGTATCCGCGAGACTGCCACGATAAAAGAGCTCTACAACAAATACGGAGAGAAAGGTCTCGACGTGCTCGGAGTGGCCGTGTGGGACGAGCCTGACAACACCAAGGCCGCAATCGAGTCACACCAGCTGCCATGGCCCCAGATTATCAACGCACAGACTATACCCACCGACCTCTACGGTATCTCCAGCATCCCTACGATCATTCTTTTCGACCCTCAGGGCAAAATCGTAAGCCGCGGTAAGCAGGGTGCCGAACTTATAGCCGACGTGGATGCCGCAATGTCGTCAGACAATGCCGGCGCCGAAACAAAATAACACTACGAAATAATGTCACTGCAATGCGGTATTGTCGGTCTGCCCAACGTTGGCAAATCGACCCTATTCAATTGTCTTTCAAACGCCAAGGCTCAGTCAGCCAATTTTCCGTTCTGCACCATAGAGCCTAATGTCGGCGTCATTACTGTTCCCGACGACCGCCTTACAAAACTCGTCGAGATGTGCCAGCCTAAATCGGTGGTTCCGGCTACAGTCGAAATCGTCGACATAGCCGGCCTCGTTAAAGGCGCAAGCAAAGGCGAAGGTCTCGGCAACAAATTCCTCGCCAATATCCGCGAAACTGATGCCATCATACACGTGCTGCGCTGTTTCGACGATGACAACATAACCCATGTCGACGGATCGGTTGACCCCGTCAGAGACAAGGAAATTATCGATGCCGAACTTCAGATCAAGGATCTGGAAACTGTTGAGAGCCGACTGGGACGCACACTCAAGCAGGCTCAGACCGGTGGCGACAAAGTGGCTAAGATGCAGTATGATGTACTTGCACGTATCAAGGAAGCTCTCGACAAGGGCCTTCCGGCCCGTTCGGTGTCGTTCGACACCCCCGATGAACAGCGCTTCTACCGCGAACTGTTCCTGCTGACATCGAAACCGGTCCTTTATGTCTGCAATGTCGACGAAGCATCCGCTGTCAACGGAAACCACTATGTCGATGCCGTGCGTGAAGCCATCAAAGACGAGGATGCACAGCTCCTTATAGTGGCCGCCCAGACCGAAAGCGAGATTGCCGAACTTGAGACCTGGGAAGAACGTCAGGAATTCCTTGAGGCAGCCGGACTCGAAGAATCGGGCGTATCGCGCCTGATAAGGGCTGCTTATTCGCTGCTCGATCTTCAGACATATTTCACTGCAGGCCCTGACGAAGTGCGTGCATGGACCTTCATACGTGGCTCAAAAGCCCCGAAATGCGCCGGAATAATCCACACCGACTTTGAAAAAGGATTTATCCGCGCCGAGGTCATCAAATATGACGACTATGTGACACTCGGCGGTGAAACCGGTGTCCGCGAAGCTGGCAAACTTGGTGTTGAAGGTAAGGAGTATGTCGTGCAGGATGGCGACATAATGCATTTCAGATTCAACGTCTGAATAAAAATCTGTCACTCGAAAATAATATCGGCGGCCTCGCATGGGGTCGCCGTTTTATTTTTCAGGTCAAGAATAGACCTTTGCCGAGAAATTCTTAGCCGAACAATATTCTGTAAACAACCGCCGTGCAGTTTCGACCACCGGATCGGCATCTATTGACGAATCGAAAAGATGTACTGTCATGACAAGATGCGTCGTAGTCTCATCGATTCTTGTTCGTTCGTTATCAGAAGTGGGTGTCCCTATCCCTCCGATTTCATCGCGAAACACCGGAAGTCCTTCTATATTCAACCGTCCTCGCCCTATACCCTCATAGGGTTCGTCATGCCGTCCTATGCCAAGTTGTAGCCTGTCTCCTTTAATTCTAGCACCGTCAAAACATCCTACAGAGCACCCGGTAAGCAATGACAGCATGTTGCCAGCATCGACTACAGAACTTACCTTATACAAGCCAAGGCCGCGCACTATACGACGCATCAGTTGCTCCTGTGAGGGACGGTAGCGGTTAGGATCCTTCCCACAAGCTTTGTAGGCTGCACGTGTGGCAGCTATAGCCTTCCTCTTATTGATTTCGTCTACTTTGTATTCCGAAGCTATTTGCCGGGCAATACTCTCCATCTCGGCCTGTTGAGCATCGGAGGTCTCCCCGTTCACAACCGTGCACTCCATCAGCAAAGCCCTGTATCCGGGCACGCGACCGGCAAATCCTTCCTCAATCGTCAGAATCATACTAAAGCTTTAAAGTCCGTTTCCCGAGCGGATTATTTCAATGAGTATCGGACGGATACCACCGACAAAACATTCAACGGCGATAACCATCAGTATCAAGCCCATAAGGCGCATCATAACATTGAGCCCGGTGTCACCGAGTATTCGCACAAGCCGTGTCGAGGCTCTGAGGATAATGAAAGTCAGGAGGTAGATGATGAATATGCTTCCGAGCAAAATACCCTTTAGAGTCCAGGTCGAAGCATCATCCATGAGCATGATGCCGTTGGCTATCGCGCCGGGCCCACACAGCATGGGTATGGCCAACGGTGTAATCGATATGTCGTTTGCGTAATACTTTATTTCATCTTCTTTAAGCTTCACATGCGAGTACTTGGCCTGGAGCATATCATAACCTATCTTAAGAATAATGAAACCGGCGGCTATACGGAATCCGTTGGTCGATATTCCGAACAATGAGAATAGCACCTGGCCACAAACCGTAAACCCGATGAGTATCACGAATGCTATGACTGTGGCACGCCAGGCAATCGAACGTCGTTGCGATTCGTCGAGATCCTTGGTCATTGACAGAAACACAGGCATGGTGCCTAACGGGTTAGCCAGCGTAAAGAAGGACGTCAGACACACAAAAGCAAAAGGAAGCACATTCTCCATGGCAAATAATTTGGTTTACGTGGGTGCAAAGATATAAAAAGATTGGTGTAACGACAAAAAAGTCGGCCCTGCTTTTTAAAGGCAGAGCCGACTTTTTTAAATATGGCGATATTTATTCTTATTCGGGAACGATTTCTTCGTCCAGATCGTCAGGCACATGAACGTTGTATATGTCGTTGACATCATTTTTGCTGCCGACTACCAGACGCTGGTATTCGCGGAGACCGGTACCGGCGGGAATCAGATGTCCGCAGATAACATTCTCCTTCATGCCTTCGAGGGTGTCGGTCTTGCCGTTGATTGCAGCCTCGTTGAGCACCTTTGTGGTTTCCTGGAACGAAGCAGCCGACATAAAGCTTGAGGTCTGCAGGGCCGCACGGGTAATACCCTGAAGTATCTGCTCCGAAGTAGCGAGTACGGCATCACGAACCTGTATTTCACGCATGTCGCGACGACGCAGAGCCGAGTTTTCGTCACGCAGCTTACGGGCTGTGATAATCTGTCCGGGCTTAACAGTAGTCGAGTCACCGGCATCGGTTACGACTTTCTTACCCCAGATGCGGTCGTTCTCATCCATGAACACACGTTTGTCGACAATCTGCTGCTCAAGGAAGCAGGTGTCACCCGGGTCGAGGATATTGACCTTACGCATCATCTGGCGCACGATTACCTCAAAGTGCTTGTCGTTGATCTTCACACCCT
>CAZAZA010000037.1:0-25181 GCA_964489495.1 uncultured Bacteroides sp. | reverse complement strand
AACCGGCACCTCCTTTGCCCGAACGGCAAAGTATCTTTACGTAGTCTATGAAGTTTGAGTCAGCCATGTCTGTATATGATTGTCTGTATAGCAGGTTGCGAAATTACAAAAAAATGTCGAATAATCTTTAGTCCGACTATTATTAAACAAATGGTGCCCGTGAATTGTTAAAGAAGTTGACCTATAATTTTTAAGCTATTTTGTCGTGGATACAACTGTTCTCTACAAACTTACTTACGGCCTTTATATCTTAGGCGCGTTCAAGGACGGACGCCCTGTGGGGTGTGTCATAAACACTTGTTTTCAGGTGACCAGCCAAAATCCTCTGCTGGTCGTCTCGCTCAACAAAAACAACTACACTCTTGATGCTATCCGTGAGAACAAACGGTTCTCGCTTTCGATATTGTCGGAGGATTCTGCTCCGGAGCTTATCGGACGTTTCGGGTTCTATTCGAGCCGAGATACCGACAAGTACGAAGGTTTCGGCTATGATGTGGTGGGATTCACACCGTGTGTGAAGGGCAATTTTTCCGGACGCCTGATATTGGAGGCCGAAAAGTTTGTCGACTGCGAGACCCACGTGCTTGTCATTGCGCGTCTGGTCGATACCGTGCAGGGAACGGGAACCCCCATGACGTATGCCTACTACCATAACGTAATCAAAGGGAAAGCTCCCAAAAATGCGCCTACTTACAGGGGAGAGGAATAAACTTTGGCCTCATACTGTGTATCAGCGTGTCAGCATTTTTGTTGACGCGCTGTTTTTTTATGTTTGATTTGTCGGATTGGAGTGGATTGATTATTTTTGTCGGTGATTATGCGAACTTTGGTCGAAATAACGGCTATGGCATTTGCGGTTGCCGCAATTGCATGTGGATGTGCCGGACATACAGGCGGTGACGCGCCGTTTGCGATATGCCCGGACTCGTCGGCCGTAGTCCAGGCTGCGCAGATGGCCTCTACGCTGACCCCTGCCGAGGCTGCACGATCGATGACGGCATGGATGTCTCGGGCAGAGTTGTCGGATATGGCTTTTGCACGCTGTATTTATGCCGAATTGCGACGCGAGTATGCCGACAGGGCTGCAGAACTTGACCGGTCGCTGGATTCGCTGCACAGGTCAATGCCCGTTGAGGAGCGGGCGCGGCTGATGGTCGTGGCAGCTTCGCCCGAGCGCGTCGCGGCAGCATTGGTTGGCGACAGCACTGCCTGTGAACTGACAGAGGCCATCGAACGCGCATATTCCCCTGACACGGCTTTGCTACGACGGTTCAGGCAGGCCATTCAAATGAAATATTGATACATTATGCAGACATACGAACAGTACCGAGCCCTGGTCGAAAAGGGCATTGCCAACCTTGATCTTCCGGCCGAGCCGGCCGGCCTGACCGATCCGATCCGCTATGCTCTTGCCTGTGGCGGCAAACGCCTTCGCCCGGTTCTCACACTTGCCGTCACCGAGGCTCTCGGCATACCTGCCACGGAATCTCTCTCAGCGGCTTTAGCAGTCGAGATTTACCATAATTTCACTTTGCTTCACGACGATGTGATGGATAAAGCCGACCTGCGCCGTGGTATGCCCACCGTTCATCGCAAGTGGAATGAGGCAACGGCTATTCTGTCGGGTGACGCTATGCTCACTTATGCATCAATGATCCTTGCACGCGGTGCCGACAAGGAACCTGCCCGTTTTGTAAAGCTTAACCGCCTGTTTAATGACACGGCTATGGATGTGTATCGCGGGCAGCAGTACGACATGGATTTCGAAACCCGTACGGATGTCACCGAGGCAGAGTATATAGAGATGATACGGCTCAAGACTTCAGTGTTGCTTGGTTGCGCATGCCGTATGGGGGCTATGGTGGCAGGTGCTTCAGAACTTGTTGCCGACGCTTTCTATACCTATGGCGAACGTCTTGGGCTTGCGTTCCAGTTGCGTGACGACTATCTTGACACATACGGAGAGGTGGAGTCGTTCGGCAAAGAGGTCGGCGGCGATATACTCAATGATAAGAAAACCTGGCTTTCGGTAATGGCTATCGCCGACAGCCGTTCGTCGGAAATCGTGACGCTGTTTGGTGACACCCTTCCCGCCGCCGAGAAGATAGCCGCCGTCCGTGAACTGTACAACCGTGCTGAGCTCCCCGAACGAATACTGGAGTTGATTGACCGTTTTTCGACCGAGGCCGACGAGGCGCTTAAGCCGATCGGACTGTCGGCACAGGCTGCCGGTTTCTTTAAAGAACTGACCTCGTCGCTTTGTTCACGCAGAAAATGATTGTCGATACCCACACGCATCTTTATCTCGAGGAATTTGAGGAGGGAGGAGTCCCGGCTGTTGACCGTGCCCTGTCGGCCGGTGTCGGTATGATGATCTTCCCCAATGTCGATCTGTCGACTGTCGCGCCGATGAAATCGCTTCACCGGATGCGTCCTGATTCAACACGTATGGCAATGGGGCTGCATCCCACTGAAATAAAGGAAGATTGGCGCGACATGCTCGCTGAAATCGACCGTGAATGGCTGACGGGCGAGAAGTATGTGGCAGTAGGTGAAATAGGTGTCGACCTGTATTGGGACCGCACCTTTCGTGAGAGCCAGATGAAAGCTTTCGACATGCAGTGCGCAAAGGCTGTAGAATTGGGACTCCCGGTCATAATCCATTGTCGGGAGGCTCTTGATGAAACTCTTGAGGTAATCGAAGGGCATCATGGCCTGAGGGGCGTGATGCATAGTTTCAGCGGTTTGCCGGCGGATGTCGACCGAGTGCGTTCAAGAGCCGATTTCTATTTCGGCATAAACGGCATCGCGACATTCAAAAACGCACGTCTCGACGATACGATACGGGAAATCACATCCGAACGTCTGCTGCTCGAAACCGATTCGCCATACCTTGCCCCGGTCCCTCACCGTGGCAAGCGCAACGAGAGTGCCTATATTGTCAATACGGCCTCGCGTTGTGCCTCGGTGCTTGGCCTGACTGACAGCGCAATGGCCGACATAACTTCAGCGAATGCTTTCACATTGTTCGATATAAATGAAACGAATTGACCAGCAGACCGTTCAACGTATCCTCGATTCGATAGATATTGTCGAGGTGGTGGGTGACTTCGTCGAACTGAAGCGACGCGGTTCCAACTATATGGGGCTGTGTCCGTTCCATAGCGAACGAACGCCCTCTTTCTCGGTCAACCGCGCCCGTGGCATATGCAAATGCTTCAGTTGCGGCGAGGGTGGAAATGCTGTCAATTTCGTAATGAAAATAAAACAATGCAATTACGGAGAGGCACTCCGTTATCTTGCTGCGAAATACAATATCGAGATTAAGGAAGCCGAGCTTACGGAGGAGGAGCTTCGCCAGCGTCAGGAACGGGATGCACTGTATGCGGCCTTGGAGGCTGTCGATGCATATTTCCGCGCTATGACGGCCACTCCCGAGGGGAAGAATGCCATATCCGTTTTTGCCGGTGGACGCACTATGCCCGGACATATCCTGCAGAAGACAGGCGTAGGTTATGCCCCTTCCGGCCCTCTTTCTTTACTGAGATCTTTAGAAACAAAAGGCTTCACTGCTTCATCGCTGCAAGCTGCAGGCGTGTTGTATGCCGATAATACGCCGGTGTTCGCCGGCACACCCACTGTGGGAGTGCGCAACCGCTATGGTCGCGTGGTTGGATTTGTGCCGCTTGCCGTGGGTGAGGAACCCGGACTTCCCGTCATGCCTGACACTGCGCTATGGCATCGCGAGGAGGCTTTGGCCGGGATATGGGAGGCAAGGGGTGCAATCGGTAAAGCCGGTCACTGTGTAATAGCGCAGTCGGTGTCCGACCTGCCCTGGCTCTATGAGTCGGGCATAGACAATGCGGTTGCGCTTGTCTCGCCCGGTTTTGGTGAACAGAGGGTTCGCTCGATAAAAAAACTCACTTCTGATGTGACGGTCATCCTCCCTGTCACAAAACGTGGCATTTTCGAGCAGCTTCGGGCTTCTGTCCCGCTTCTTGCCGATGAAATAAACGTTAAAGTGGTGTCTTTACCGGCAGGAATACAAGCGTTTACGGCTTCCCGGTCATCCGAAGCTGTTGAGGCTGCTCTACGTGATGAGGCTGTCGACATGGTTATTTACCGTATCAACGCCCTGCGTCGGGCCGGGAAAGACTCGTCGCAGGGCGCATACCGTATGTTGTTCGATGATCTGGTGTTCACACTGCGTAATGTGCGATCGCCGTTGCTTAAAGAAGCGTATGTCCATGAATGGTCCGACGCTTGTGGCCGACCTGCCGAACAGCTTGCCCGATTGGTTTAGCGTTCAGCGCGCATAGGGTTGTTGAGAAAGTCCTCGTAGGCCAGCTTTATTCCATCGGAGAGAGAGGTAGAGGCACTCCAGCCGAGACTTTTTGCCTTGCTGACGTCGAGCAATTTTCGCGGCGTGCCATTCGGTCGGGAGGTATCCCAGTTTATCTTGCCATTATAACCTATTATCTCGGCCACAATTTCTGTAAGCTTCTTAATGGTAAGTTCTTTGCCGGTGCCGGCATTCACCGTCTCGTTGCCCGAATAATTGTTCATAAGAAAGACACACAGATTGGCAAGGTCGTCGACATACAGGAATTCGCGCAGAGGCGATCCGTCGCCCCAGCATGTCACTTCTTCGAGACCCGCCTCCTTGGCCTCGTGAAAGCGGCGTATGAGCGCAGGCAGTACGTGCGAATGTTCGGGATGGTAATTGTCGTTAGGGCCGTAGAGGTTGGTAGGCATTACCGAAATATAGTCTGTGCCGTACTGGCGGTTGAGGTATTCGCAGTATTTCAGTCCGGAAATTTTTGCCAGGGCATAGGCTTCGTTAGTCTGTTCGAGTGAAGATGTCAGAAGGCAGCTTTCGGGCATCGGTTGGGGAGCCAGCCGGGGATAGATGCACGATGAGCCGAGAAATTCGAGTTTCTTGCAACCGTTGCGCCATGCGGCATTGATTACGTTCATTTCCAGCATCATGTTGTCATACATGAAATCGGCAAGATGGTTCTGGTTGGCGATGATACCGCCTACTTTGGCGGCGGCGAGGAAAACGTATTCCGGTTTTTCGGCGGCGAAAAAATCATTCACGGCCTGCTGGTTGATCAAGTCAAGCTCTTTATGGGTGCGCGTGATTATATTGGTGTAACCCTGACGCAGCAGTTCGCGCACGATAGCGGAGCCGACCATCCCGCGATGGCCGGCTACATAGATTTTTGAACTTTTTTCCATTTCATCTTATTTCACAATTCCTTTCTCCAAAAACTCTTCCAGGTTGACCCTTACGCGCTCGCCGGCACGTTCGATTGCCACCTTGGCCATATCTGCATCGACCATGAGGTTGACAAGTTCTTCAAACGATGTTCTCTTCGAGGGATCCCATCCGAGTTTCCGTCGGGCCTTGGACGGGTCGCCCCAGAGATTCACAACGTCGGTGGGCCGGTAGAAATCGGGCGATACTTCGATCACAACCCTGCCGGTTTTTGTGTCGATGCCTTTCTCATCGGCTCCTTCGCCTTCGAAACGGAGTTCGATTCCGGCCCGACGGAATGCATACATGCAAAACTCGCGTACCGAGTGCTGCACACCGGTGGCGATCACGTAGTCATCCGGCTCTGGTTGCTGGAGTATAAGCCACATACATTCCACATAGTCCTTGGCATAACCCCAGTCGCGGAGCGACGACAGGTTTCCGAGATACAACTTGTCCTGTTTGCCCTGGGCAATACGTGCGGCTGCAAGCGTGATCTTGCGTGTCACAAAGGTTTCGCCGCGTCGTTCCGACTCGTGGTTGAAGAGTATGCCGGAGCATGTAAACATATTGTAAGCCTCCCGGTATTCCTTTACAATCCAGTAGCCGTAGAGCTTTGCCACGGCATAGGGCGAATAGGGATGGAAAGGAGTCTCTTCGTTCTGCGGGACTTCCTCGACCTTCCCGTACAGCTCCGAGGTCGAAGCCTGATAGAAACGGCAAGTGTCGGCAAGCCCGCATTGGCGTATACCTTCAAGCAGACGGAGCACTCCCGTTGCATCGACATCGGCGGTGAATTCCGGAGAATCAAACGACACCTGAACGTGGCTTTGGGCTGCTAAATTATACACCTCGTCGGGGCGTACCTTGTTAAGTACCTGTATGATGCTCATGGAGTCGCCGAGATCGGCATAATGGAGGTGGAAATGCGGGTGTCCTTCCAGATGAGCTATCCGCTCACGGAAGTCTACCGATGAACGCCGTATTGTACCGTGTACGTCATACCCTTTTTCAATGAGGAGTTCGGCAAGGAAGCTGCCGTCCTGGCCTGTGATGCCTGTGATCAAGGCTTTTTTTACCATTTTTGATTATAAAGTGTGCATACATAGGTAACTCGATGCAAAATTACAATTTTCTTTACATTTTTACAAAAAAATGGAGGCATTACATTCGGTGTGATGCCTCCTTAATTCGTTTGGCCAGCACGTGGCCTGAAAAAGTCTGTTGTATATCCGCTCTCGCGGGTTGATGAAGTCAAGATTGTTTTACAACCCAAATTTACGGAAAAATTTCCGTAATTACAATTCGCCGCCAGTTTCTGTCACAATTTTGAAATATACCCCTCTTTAAAAACAGCCTGATTGATGCAAATATTGTGTATAATTATTGATAATATGCTAAATTTGCGAATATTTTAATCTTAAATCGAGGTTATAATATTCATATGTTAAATTATACTAATTATTTTTCGGGAATAATAATCTCATATCACGTTCTTTGCCACTGCGGGCGTATTCCTCAGGTATAAAACGCCAGTTATATGTTATTTCCGGACTAATTGTCCCCGCTTTGCGTATGGCTTCCATCAGGTAGTAACGCATGTCGCGCTCTGTTGCCCATATGACGCGTCCTGCCAGTTTGTCGGGAGAGATACCCGCTCCGAGAGTAAGAAGGTCGCCGCCGCCGTTGCCACGGTAACTGTTGATGGCCACACGGTAGATTGAGTCGGGGTAAAAAGGCTCTCCGTTACTGAACGAGCGTATAATCACTTTCTGACCTACAGGCTGTGTGAGGTCTACTGTGTAGTCGATACCGAATGCCGAGTCGTAATTGTAAAACGGTGTTGCGAGTCCTGGACGGCCGTCATCGTTCGTGTCGGGGTCGAGGAGCAGCATATGGTCGTCGGGCGATGTCATTGTGCCTACCCAGCCGCCATATGATTTTTCGAGGTATCCTTGAATTTCACGGCCGGTAAGCTCCATGGTGTAGAGCATGTTCTCATATTTGTAGAGTGTGAACATATCGGCTATTGTCAATGGTCCGGCTTTGATAACACCATCGAGCGACAGAGGGGCGGCCATGGAGATGTCGGCTCCGGTGATTTCGAGCTGGAGACGGTGTATGAGCTGCATGAAAGCCGACGGGCCGAAGAATGCATCGCGTGAGGCAAATATTCCGCTGCTGTAGCCTACAGTATCGGATACAAACTTTTTCACCGCGCTGATCTGTTTGCCGAACCGGTGTCCGAAGCGTTTCGAGGGGACAAGTCTGTCCATTTCTACGAGTGAGCCTTCCACTTCTATTTTCCCCTCAGGCGTGCGGCGTATGACGGCTTTCGCCACAGCTCTTGCGTTGTTGGCCGGATTGAGGGCAACAACCGGGCTTCCCTCAGGCGAATTTTCGATTGAGATATGGCGCTTGTGGTCATGTCCGAATATTATGAGGTCAAAACCGTCGACTTCTCTGGCCACCTGCAGCGAAGCGTTTTCAACATATTCGGCGGTCGAGTGCGATGCATCGGCTCCCGAATGGAAAAGTCCTATCACTACGTCCGGGGCTTCGTCACGGCGCACGCGGTCAACCCAGTATCGTGCCGATCCGACCATGTCGTCGAATCTCATTCCCTCCCACAAGTTTTTCGCCAACCATGCTGGAATTGCCGGTGTGATCAAACCTATGACCGCCACACGCATTCCCCCGCGATTAAAAATGGCGTACGGCTTGAGGTAAGGAAGGCCTGTAGAAGTATCGATGATATTGGCGCCGAGTACGGGCATCGGACTGCACTCCTTTATCCATCGGTCATACACATCATGGCCTGTCTCGATGTCGTGGTTGCCTATTGTGGCGGCATCCACTCCGAGGAAGCGGTAGACTTCCGCCGCGAGATTGGGCCCGGATGTGTCGATAAAGTTTGAGTAGTAGGCAGGTGGCTGTCCCTGGAGAATGTCGCCGTTGTCGAGAAGCAGCAGGTTCTCAGCCCCGCATTGCTCGCGCAGCGAGTCGATGTAAGTCGCTACACGCGACATGCTCCCGCCCCAGGTTTTTCCTTCGATAAAGTTATAAGGGAAGAAGTTGCCGTGGACGTCGGTGGTTGCCACCACCACTAAATCCGGATGTGCCGTTTCTGTCATAAATGCGATAGCGACAATGATTGTGATAAGTCGTCGGAACATAGTCATTCGAGTTCGCAACGTATTTTGCCTATCGGCAGTTTGCCTTCGATAAGCAGCGGTATGCGGTTGCTGTCGGTCGAAATCCATGCTGTGATCGGGTCGGATGTTTCTTTTTTCCCGTCGCTTGTGAAGCGGAACTGTACCTTGAATGCATTCCTTTTCTTATCGCTGACTTTGATCGACTCGATACCCTTGAAAGTGAATTTCAGCAGTTCCTTGCGCTTGCCAGAAAATATGTTTATTGTAACCGAATGTCCCGGCATCATTGTCTGAAAATCGAGCAGGCGCAGATAATAGAACGCACTGATGAAGTCGACTGTCATGCCCTCGGCTTCGAGATGGGTACGTTTAACTGTGGTTTCGGTGTCTTTTTTGCCGCGTTTATGCCTTATACATTCACCTATAAACGTATTCTCGATACGGCTGAACGCTATACGGTCGTGCTCAAAGCGTCCGTTTTCGTAGGCTATACGTTCGTAGTTGAGCGGGGCGAGTGTCTTGGATTCCATTACTGATGACAATGTGTCACGCAGTTCGTAGACGCGGTCGGCCCATGGCTCCGAGCGTGCGTAGACGGTGGCGGTGTATGTGTTGGCTTTCGGGTCTAACCTCATTTTCAAATGGGCGCTTCCGGCCTTTTTGTTTATCAGGCCCCATTTGAACATTACCCTGTAATTCAGGTCTTCATTAGGCAGCGATATGTTGGAGGCCTGAATCACTGTCCAGAGCATTGCGGCAAGCGAAAGCAGGAATATGCGTAACAGTTTCATTTTTCAGATTCGTTAGAATGGTTAGGCAAACGAGTGTTTTTTATTTTGCGTTTGTTCCAGCAATGCCGGCACATCGCCACATATCTGTCGTTCCCTCCGATCTCAACCTGGGCGCCTTCTTCGACAATATGGCCCGAGTCGTCGATACGCGCGTTTATGATTGTTTTTCGCCCGCAGGAACAGGTCGATTTGATTTCATCGATCGTATCGGCTATTTCGAACAGTCGTCTTGACCCCTCGAAAAGGTGGCTTTGGAAGTCGGTCCGCAAGCCGTAGCATATTACGTTGATGCCGAAGTCGTCGACAATGGCGGCGAGACCGTCGACTTGTGCCGGTGTCAGGAACTGTGCTTCGTCGACAAGCACCCAGTCGATTAACGCTCCATCGCGGTCGAATTGTTCGCAAAGCATCGCATATGTGTCGGTGTCGGCATGAATCCACTGGCATTCGCGCTCTATGCCGATGCGCGAGCGTATGACATTGCGTTCCTCACGGTTGTCGATCGATGGTTTCATGCACAGATAGCGCATGTGACGCTCTTCAAAGTTGTAGGCCGTAGTGAGCAGCAGGGCTGTTTTCGCCGAACCCATTGTGCCGTAACGGAAATATAGTTTGCCTTTTCGTTCCATCTCATCTATAGATTAGGATACAAAGATACGTATAAGTTGAGAGCAATAAAAAAACTATCCGCGTTTTAAGATATAATTAAGGGCATCGGACTGCACCCGCGACCTCAGCAGGGCATTGATTCCTATATAGGCTGCCATTCCGGCCGCGAGCTGTACCGACATCAGTAACCAAGGGTTGCCGATCACACTTTTTACCCAAAGAAGAGGAATCATTATAAAGATTGTCTCCGCAAGATAGGGAAACAGGTCGTAGAGGTATGCGCCTATGTGACGTTGCGACAGACGTGCCGTGAAAACAAGGGTCAGAGCCCACGTCAGAGCCGAGGATATTACCTGCCCCCAGAGGAAGATGCGCAGTCCCTCGGTGGGATCGCCCGGTGATGTGACGGCTATGTAGGGTAGGGTGACAAAGATGGCGCCGAGGGCGGCGACGTCGCGCAGTATCTCGGTGTATACCAATAGTCTCGAACGTCCGAGAGCCAGGATGTAGTTGTTATAGAGCAATTGCAGCACTGTGAATATTCCGCGTACGAGAAGCAGTTGGAAAAGCGGTATCGAGGCATCCCACTTTGTTCCGAACAGCGCATGGAACAACGGGTGGCTGATGGCGATGAGCACGCCTACGGCCGGAAAAAGCACATATCCGGTGAAACGGTTCATTTTTGACGTGGCGGCGGCAAACTCGCTTGGAGAATCCTGGTACTGCGACAGCACGGGCAGGAATGAAGATGTGAGCACCTGTGATAGCGACATAATGCCCATCTTGCTCCATTTGTCTGCCTGATGGTAATAACCCATCGATACCATGCCGGCACGATTGCCGATGAAAAAGCCGTAGATATTCTGAAAGATTGTGTTGAGAAACGAGCTGATCATTGCACCCGATCCGATGCTGAATATCGATTTAAGTGAGGATACGGAGAAGCATAAGAGCGGACGCCAGGATGAAGTTGCCCAAAGTATCGCCGACTTGACGGCGGCCAACACTATAGACTGCCACACTATGGCCCAAGCCCCCCATCCGGCGAGAGCGAGGTATATGCCGGTGACCGCACTGGCCACGAGTCCGACCGAATTGCTGACGGCAATCATTTTCACTTCCATGCGTTTCATCAGCCGGTTGGTCTGAACAATCGCGGTGGCGTTGAGTATGAATGTCAGAAACATCACACGCGACAGAGGGATGATGCGTTGGTCGCCTTTGTAGCAGTCGGCTATAAAGGGGGCGCACGCATACAATATCAGGTATAACGCGGTCGCGGCTCCGAGGTTAAACCAGAATACTGTGGAATAGTCGGTGTCGTCAGGATTCTTTTTCTGAATAAGTGCACTTGAAAAGCCGCTGTCGACAAACAGCGACGCGAATGCCTGAAACACAAGTATTGCACCTACGAGGCCGAAATCGGCTTTTGACAGCACATTGGCAAGCACTATGCCGGTTACGGCATAGAGAAGTTGTGTGAGCACACGGTCGATCATATTCCATTTGATCGTCCGTGCCACACGAGTTTTCATTTCCGACCTGTTGCTTTCCACGTCGGCCGCTTTGTCATTTTAACGGATTTACTGATACGCCGCCGGCCTTTTTCTTGATTTCGGGCTTGCCGGTATATAGCACTTTGCCCGATCCGAGTCCGCTTACCGACAGTTTTGCCGTGGCGTTGCATCCGATCGTGCCTGTACCCCAGACTCTGCATTTGGCTTCTTTTGCCACAAGGTCGTCAGCTATAATTGTCCCGGTCGATACGATTGTGTAGACGGCTTCTTCACATCTCCCTGTCAGCGTGATCGTTCCGTTGCCGGTCGTGATGTTGGCGCTTACGTCGGAGGCATCTATTCCGCGTACCGAAAGACGTCCGTTACCCACCAGCTTGGCTTTGAATTTGGGGCATGGGGCTACGTTGATTGCCCGCACAAGCGAGTCGCCGTCATTTTCTATAGAAGCCAGATAGCGTGAATATACGCGGACTGTCGGCAGTTTCAACGGCAGGCCCTCTTCGTTTGACACTTCGATGGTGAGTTTGCTTCCTTTAGGCTCGAAGAGTATGCGCGAAGCTACGTCGGAAGCAGCGTCGAATACGGCATATCCGGCCGAGTCGGGCGAACAGACATAGTCGACATTGATACCGTCGGTGACTTTCAGCTCAGTGAAGTCGCGCACCTGCAGGGCGTAATGGCCGGCTGTCTGTGCAGAAGCTGTGAACGCAGCGGCAAATATTAGTAATATATGGATTAAACGCATGTTGATTGGATATTTGGAGTTGTTGATTCGTCAGTTTGGTTGAGCATATGCTCGATATTGTCGAGGATATGCGACAGTTCGTCGTAAGTCGAGGCACGAAGCATGGCTATGCGGGTGTCGCGGAAATGGCTTATGCCCTTGAACAGCGGCGAGGCAGCCAGATGCCGTCGTATGTGGAGTATGCCCCGGTATTCGTCTATGCGGTCGATGCTTTCGCGTATCTGGCGGCGGAGTAGCGCGAATTTCCCGGCCAGCGATAGGCTGTCCGGCGATAAGCCGTCGAGGTGACGGCGTATGTCGCGGAATATCCATGGGGCACCTATGGAGGCTCGCCCCACCATCACGCCGTCAACACCATATCGGTCGAAGGCCTGCCGTGCGAGTTCGGGCGACGTTATGTCGCCGTTGCCGATCACCGGTATGTTCAGCCGTGGATTCTCTTTCACGCGGGCTATCATCTCCCAGTCGGCTGTTCCGTTATACATCTGTGAACGCGTGCGTCCGTGGACGGTAAGAGCCGATATGCCGCAGTCCTGTAGCTGTTCGGCCAGGTCGACGATGATGCGCGAATCATAATCCCAGCCCAGACGTGTTTTTACGGTTACCGGGAGTTTGACAGCTGCGACGACTGCCCGTGTGATCTCGAGCATTTTGGGTATGTCGCGCAGCAGGCCTGCCCCTGCTCCTTTTCCGGCTACTTTCTTGACAGGGCATCCGAAGTTGATGTCGAGTATGTCAGGGCCGGCTTCTTCTACAATTCTGGCAGCCTCGGCCATGGGGCCGGCTTCGCGGCCGTAAATCTGTATGGCTGTCGGGCGCTCGGCATCGTTGATCTGCAGCTTGCGCGTGGTGGAGGCGATGTTGCGGATCAGCGCGTCGGACGACACGAATTCGGTGTACACCATGTCAGCCCCTTGTTCCTTGCATATCAGACGGAACGAAGGGTCGGTGACATCCTCCATCGGAGCGAGCATCACCGGACGGTTTCCAAGATCGATTTTGCCGATTTTCATTGTTTGTGACGGTGTTGTGGACAGTACGTTCAGGCAGTCGCAATTGGTTTAACTTAACTCGAGCGACGACATCCCGGCGGGGTCGAGCAGCCGTTCGGCGGCTGTGCACAGTTCTTCCGGGGTTATTCTGCCGATTGCGTCAGCATATTCTTTATCGGTCATCGCCGCACCGAAAAAGCAGGTGCTTCGTGCTGCGCGGAACACGGAGTTCTCGCGGTTGTCGTTGCTCACGGCCACTTGTCCGAGATATTGTTGCTTTGCCTTTGCCACGCTGCGCGCGTTCAGCCGTTCGGGAAGTAAGCGTCCGAGAACTCTGGTCACTATCTTGCGGCATTTGTCGGTGTCCTCGGGATCGCAACCGTAGCCTATTGCCAGAATGCCGCAGTCGTTGTATCGTGTGACCGAGGCATCGACCGAATAGACCAGTCCCCGGCGTTCGCGTAATTCAAGGTTCAACAATGAATTCATGCCGGGACCTCCGAGCATGTTGCACAGCAGTGCTATGGCATGACGGTCGCTGCTTGTGATTCCGCCGATACGCGCTCCGGTGACGGTGTTTGCCTGGTGTGCGCCCTCTTTGTGGCGTACGATTGTGAATGGGGGACGCATGCACGGTGTCGCGTCGGTAAATTGTCGTTCGGGACGGACAATAGTCCCGAGGTGACGGTTCATATGTGCGAAAACACGGTCGGGATTTGTCGATCCTGAGTAAAAGGCGGTCATGCGACGCGGTGTGTACCAGTTGTCGACAAACCTGCGGCACTCGGAGCTGCCGATGGCCTTGACTGACTCATGTGTCCCGAGGATATTGTGTCCAAGTCCTGAACCGGCAAATATCTCGTCTTCGAAGTCATCGTAGACAGCATCCGGCGGAGAGTCGAGATAAGAGTCGATTTCGTCCATTATGACGGCTCGTTCGATGTCGAGCTCGTGTTCGGGGAATGTTGGCTCCGTCACCAGTTCGCCGATGAGCTGTAAAGCCCGCTGCAAGTTGCCGCCGGGGCTGACGGTATAGATGACGGTTTCTTCTTTCGATGTAAAGGCATTGAGCTCGCCGCCTATAGCCTCCATCCGGCTGTTGATGTGCCATGAGCGTCGGTGAGCGGTTCCCTTAAAAATGGTGTGCTCGACAAAATGGGCAAGGCCGGGAGACTCGGATGGATCCATCCGGCTCCCGGCGTTGATCATGACGCCGGTCAGGTCGATATCGGAAGGTGAGGACACATGAACTGCCCGCATCCCGTTGTCGAGGGTGGCGTATGTATAGGCTGTGTGTATCACTGACGGCCGGAGGTGGCTACAGCTTTGTCGATTTTTGCCACGAGGCCCTGGAGAACCTTGCCCGGACCGAGTTCGATAAATTCGTCTGCTCCGTCGGCAATCATGTTGCGGACAGTCTGAGTCCAGCGTACGGGGGCTGTGAGCTGTGCCACGAGATTGGCCTTTATTTCCTCAGGATTGGTGTGGGGGAGTGCGTCGACATTCTGGTAAACCGGGCAGATAGGTGTCTTGAACTCGGTGTTGCTTATGGCTTCGGCGAGTTCGGCACGGGCCGGTTCCATACAGGGCGAGTGGAATGCACCGCCAACTTTGAGTTTCAGGGCGCGCTTTGCTCCGGCGGCTTTCATACGCTCGCAGGCGATGTCGATGGCTTCTTCTTCGCCAGAAATCACAATCTGCCCGGGGCAGTTGTAATTGGCGCAGACCACGATGCCGGGTACTTCTGCGCAGATCGACTCTACGGTCTCGTCGGGGAGTGCGAGCACTGCAGCCATGGTCGACGGGCGCAGTTCGCAGGCTTTCTGCATTGCGCGTGCGCGTGCGGCTACCAGACGGAGTCCGTCGTCGAAACTCAATGCTCCGGCTGCCACAAGTGCTGAAAATTCACCCAGAGAGTGTCCGGCGACCATGTCGGGGGCAAATTCCGACCCGAGTGTGCGGGCCAGTATCACGGAATGAAGAAATATGGCAGGCTGGGTCACGCGTGTCTGTTTGAGATCCTCGTCGGTTCCCTCAAACATCAGGTCGGTGATACGGAATCCGAGTATTTCGTTGGCGCGTTCAAACAATTCGCGTGCTTCGGGGTTGTTTTCATAAAGATCTTTACCCATTCCGACGAATTGGGCACCCTGTCCGGGGAATACAAATGCTTTCATGCGACTAAAAATATTATTTCAGTTAGCTGGCATATGCCAAATTTTAGATCAGGATGCAAAGTTAGGATTTTTTTGCCATACGGATGCACGTGGCAACGAAAAATGTAGTACTTTTGACAACGAAAACTTACGTATATGTCGACATTATCATTCATTCCGGCCTTCATGAACCTCGGCACCGGCGAGATTATAATTATAGCGTTTGTAATTCTGCTGCTGTTTGGCGGACGCAAGATTCCCGAACTGATGCGCGGCATTGGCAAAGGTGTGCGCGGATTCCGACAGGGTATGTCGGAAATAACCGACGAGATCAATTCACCGGTCGATACGGCCGATTCTTCCGAAAAGAAGCAGGACAAGAAGTAACCGTCGTCGCTGTGATAGGGTATGGCTCGAGAGTCGTTGCCAAAGATGAGTTTTTGGGATCACGTCGAAGCTTTGCGAGGCGTTTTGTTGAAGTCCGGGCTGCTGATTGTGGCTCTGGCGGTGGCTTTTTTTGCCCTTATGCCACATATATTCGACAGTGTAATTCTTGCCCCTTGCCACGGTGACTTTGCCCTTTACAGGCTTTTCAGCCATATTTCGGGCATTGTTCCCGGTTTCCCTGATTTCGCGGCCGGCGATTTCAATGTCAGTCTCATTAACATCAAGCTGGCATCGCAATTTTTCATACATATGTCCACTTCGTTTTGGCTGGCACTGATAGCGGCTTTCCCGATAGTGGTATACTGGTTGTGGAGCTTTGTGGCCCCCGGCCTCTACGAGAACGAAAAACGAGGCATGCGCACAGCCTTCCTTTTAGGCAACATCATGTTTTATATCGGGGTGGCTGTGGGGTATTTCATGGTATTTCCGCTGACATTGCGTTTCCTTGCCGATTACCATGTCAGTCTCGATATTCCAAATCAGATTTCGCTTGAAAGCTACATGGATAATTTCGTGACACTTATCCTCATGATGGGTATAGTGTTTGAACTTCCGCTTGTGGCTTGGCTACTTGGTTGCTTCGGGTTGCTTGACCGCTCGTTTTTCGGCCGTTACCGCAGGCATGCCGTAGTGGCTTTGCTGGTGCTTGCCGCCATTGTGACTCCGACGGGCGATCCGTTCACTCTTGCCGTGGTTTTCCTGCCGGTGTACTGCCTTTGGGAGATGAGTGCGTTGCTTGTGCCGTCACGTAAGCCGGAGGAAGATGAGGCTGCGTCCGATACGGAAGTGGCGCCATCTGCTGCCAAGCTCGACGACTTGTATGTGCCGCGTTATCGCGACAGGAAAGAATAGCACCAACAAAAAAAGACTGCTTGAAAAAGCAGTCTTTTTTTTTGTTGGTGGGTAGTGAATCCGGGACTCGAACCCGGGTCTCCACCGTGAGAGGGTGGCGTGCTAACCGCTACACTAATCCACCATAGCATTTTCAAGAGATGTTGCTGTCTCTGTTTTGAGTTGCAAAGTTAGGCACTTTTTACTTACCATGCAAATTTTCCCCTAAAAAAGTTTCAAAAAATCTTGCCGCGAATAATTTTCAATTCAGACGGCAAGCCTAACAATCGAGCTTGGACAGTTGTTATTTACTTAGAAACTAAAATAGATTTATTATGACAGTTAACCGTATTCATACTATTGACGAAGTGATGGTGGAGATTTACTTTGATGGGAAAAAGGTTGATACTTATCAAGGCTCGGGATTTCATACAGTGGACGAAGCAATTAGAAATGCCTACGAAGGATCAGACCGTACTCCGTTGCTGATTGAGGATTATGTATTCACGGTCACAGACTTGAAGTCAGGAGTCTCGGAGCGTTACCGTGTCAACGCGGGTAACCATGTGAAGCTCATTCCAGAGGAATAATTGCAAATGTGTCGTATGTCACATACGACACATATACTGCGGATTAACGATTATTAACCCGATGGTGAAATGTTGTTGCCGGGGTGGCGGCCTAACTTTAGCCCAAATCTCTTTTCCTATGGTCATGGCCGCTTTTCAACTATATATGATTGACACTACGACGGAATTGCCGTTGCAGTATGCCGACGGAGGAATCAGAGCAGGATTTCCCAGCCCGGCACAGGATTACATATCGAATTCGATAGACCTCAACAAAGAACTGATCGAGCATCCGGCATCAACTTTTTATGCCAAGGTTGTCGGGGACTCCATGTCAGGAGAAGGTATCACCGAGGGGGATATACTTGTCATTGACAAGTCGTTGGAGCCTGAACATGGTGACCTCGCTGTATGCTGTCTTGACGGTGAGTTTACGCTCAAACGTCTCAACTTTACTTCTGATAACCACCTATATCTGATGCCATCCAACCGTAAGTACCGACCGATAGAGGTAACCAGGGACAATAGCTTTATGGTGTGGGGTGTCGTACTTTACACAATCAAGGCCAACCGCCGTAGAAGATTCGGCACGGAACAATGGTAGGACTTATAGACTGCGACAATTTTTTCTGTTCTTGTGAACGTGTGTTCCGGCCGGACCTTGTCGGTAAGCCGATAGTGGTGTTGAGCAACAACGACGGGTGTGTCGTGGCACGTTCCAAGGAGGTCAAGGCTATGGGTATAAAGGATTGTATGCCATATTATAAGTTATTGGAACAATACCCTGATTCAGGCATTGTCGCTTTCTCCTCCAATTACACACTTTATGGAGATATGTCGGCAAGGGTAATGGCTGTCCTGCGTGAGTCGGTGCCGGATGTCATACAATATTCTATCGACGAGGCGTTCCTTGACCTGCGGGGCATGGAACAGATGGATTTGAAGAAATGGGGCGAGGAACTTTGCAGAAAGGTGTTGAAGTATACGGGTATGCCGGTCAGCCTTGGCATCGCGCCGACAAAGACTCTTGCCAAGATGGCGAGCAGATATGCGAAAAAATATCCTGCCTACAATAAATGCTGTGTCATAGGCAATGATGAACAACTGGAAAAGGCGTTGAGACTTTTTCCTGTCGGCGATGTCTGGGGTATAGGCAGGCGTATAACACGGACTCTTGAGCGTTTCGGCATCCGGACGGCATACGACTTCACGCAGCGTCCGAAGAGTTGGATTCGTTCAAAATTCCATGTTACCGGTGAACGGACTTGGGCTGAATTGCGCGGCGAAAGCGTGATTGATGTCGATGGGTTGGACGTGGTGGAGAAAAAGACAATAGTCACGAGCCGTAGTTTTCCCGGTATGCTGACCGAGATAGAGGACGTGAGAAGCCATGTGGCGAATTATGCGGCACGGTGCGCCATGAAGTTGCGGAAGCAGAACTCCGTATGTTCGCTTGTGACGGTTTTTATACAGTCAAACCATTTTCGTGAGGACCTGGAACAATACGACAATAGTGCCTCGTATTCATTTATGACAGCGACCAACACAACAACAGAGATTGTGAACGTGGCTATCAGAATACTTGACACTATTTTCCACAAGGGTATACGCTATAAACGGGCCGGGATAATGGTTTCCGGCATATCGTCAGCCAATGCGGTTCAGCCTGACCTCTTCACTTTCGATCCTGACAGGAGAAAGAAATTTCAGGAAATTTCGGAAGCAGTTGATGTCATAAATCACCGGATCGGGGCTGATACGGTTGTCCTTGGTTCGCAACAGTATCGCGAGAAAGGGGAGGACGGTAAGAGCATCACGTTTGTAAATGCCATACGCCGTGCAAAGAAATCGCCTGACTATTCTACACGGCTTGGCGCTTTGACTGTAAGCTGAAAAAGATTACTCTTCCCTATCGTCTGTTTCTTCTGAATAGGTCCGGTACACATCATTCTGTGGCGTGTCGGTTGCTGTCAAGCAGCAGTTTTCTCCTGCGTCTGAATTCCGACTCGTTGAGAGTCTCGATTCCGGTCACTTTGGATAATTCCGGTGTCAGGGCGGCATAAAGGCTGTTAAGCCTCCGCATTATATCGTCACAACGGAAAAATCCTTTCATTTTGTGACCCCTTAAATCCGGGACAATCTCCGGTCGATGAAACATATAATAGATGGCCAACGCTATATCGGTCCTGTGCAGACCCTGTTGGCATGAAATGTAACATCTGCGGTTGTCGAGTAACTCAAACATCCGTGGTAATGCAATCAGGAGATTTTCATCCGACTGTATGGATTTGTCGATAGGGAAATGATAGTATTCGATTTCCTTGGAGACACATATATCAGCGAATTTATCGGTATAATCCGCTGTCCTGAAGTCGATGATCACCTCGACTCCCGCTTCCCGGACTGAGTCAATATGTTTGCGGTTTCTGGATGCCCACAAAGTCTCGCCCCTCACAATATTGCCCGAGACACGTGCAATATTGGCAATCGGCAGATTAAGTATCCTGTCAGAAATGCCTGATTCGGTCTCGCAGTATATCGCAGGACTTTCCCGGTTTTCATCATGTTCCATAAAATCTTTGCGATGTATGATTTTGCCGAATTCGGCAACCCTGGGTGCGCCAATATCAAGTCCCCAGCGTGTCCCGAGATATTTTGACAGATACATGCTTTTTAGTAACAGATCCATGATACCGCATGAACCACTGAATTTTGTTTCAAGTATCATATACGGGATGTCGGGTGGCAACTCCCTAAGTATGTCCTCAGCAATCTTTTTCGACTCGGGAGTTATTAGTGCTATTATAGCGGTCTGACCTTTGCGCTGATAAAACCAGTTGAAACGTCCATGGGCGAAATTCCGGTAATCGGAAATCTGGAGACATCCTACCGAACCTTCTGAAAACCTCGATTCAAGGTCATGTGCAACCGGCAGAGCATCCGGTGAATATAGCACGTAGAAACGGTCGGTTTCCCTGGCTCCATATAAAGCTGCGTTATGTTCATCCCATTCTTCGGTAGACAGGGCATATGTCCCGGCGATAAAATTTTTTAGATCGAGTTTTATAGTATCAATGAAACTCCAGTCCGGTTCTGTAACTTCTTCTCCGCGATAGATTCTGAAAAGAAGAGAATAGAATGCCACCAGAGAATTAGTGGCGAGAAATCCGTCGCCGTTATGAAGTCTATATATAAACCTATTTCGCTCGTCATCCTCATCCATCATCGTTTCTAATCGGCTCGGTGAAGACATAAGCATCACTCCAATCTGCTGGTATGGGTTTGCGTGAGCTGTCCTGTAGGCGTTGATTGCATCGACGTTACGTCCGCCGGCACTGATTATCATTACTTTCGCCGGGAGTTTGCTCCACGCGCTGAAAATGTATTGATAGGGGGTCATTGCAGCCGCTACAATCCCTCGTTCCACCGACAACTGCATTGCAAGATATGCCGCCGATAGCGAACCGCCGGAACCGAGAAATATTATCGGAAGGCCATCCTCAGATAGAAGATACTCACTTATTGGGGTAATATCCTGCTGATGACTCCATTCGATCGTGTCGGGAAGTTTGCTGAGAATTTTGTCGTAACGGTTAAATGTTTCTGCCATTGATCAGGAAGTGTGTTTTAAAAACTCAAAATTACTAAATTATAATGATACAGAGCAAAAAACACCCCCAAATCTCTCACTCACGGCAGAAAAAAAGACATCCGTATTGTCCCTAACCAAACAAAGGTATATATAGATTGTAGGGTTGCGGCATGCCGCAATGCGGTTCAAATTGGAGAAAAATAACTAAAAATCACCTTATCCTCTTCGGCCGTGGCATGCCACGACCCTACAATTTTAACGTATAATTTATAGATTGGTTAATTGGTGCCTGACTGATAGATTTGCATTATTATTTGAATCACATGCCAGAATGCCTCAACGGGATTAGATTGGGTATTAATAGACTGTTCCCAACTGTTCCCAACGTGTTGTCTCGGAGGATTTTTAGTTAAATATTTGCAAGGTAATAATAAATGAATTAGCTTTGCAGCTGCAATCGCCTCGGAGTCCGACGTGGGCAAAGTGGTGGGTTGTGTGCCAAGGCGGTATGCCTCGGCACAACATATTTATAAAAGCGTTTGTCTGACGCTTATCCCCGGTTTCTTGAAATCTGGCAGTTTCAAAAATCTGAATCAGGGATGAGTCAACGATAGGCGTCTTGCGGTATGACAGTATCTGCTTCATCCGGCGCTTGCTGCACCGGTAAGCAGACATCATACACAGCGTGAGGCTCCGCGTTGCTCGTTCTATTCAGATGGGCACATGCCAGAGCCTCAAGAAACGGAACGAGCAACAGATAAGATTCTCACGCTTTTTGTTTTTTATTAAGACGCTGATCTTGAGAATCGTAGGCGTTCGCTCTTTAACCTTATGAAAACAATTCTCTTTTGGGTCATTGCTGTAATGATTTGCTCGATGACTGCAGCAGCCCAAACAGTTGGTGTCGCGGTTCTGACACACAACAACGAAAACACCATGTTCTATGGAAACACCGCTTTGCAACAAGCTGTTGAGGCAGCCGTCGAAGGTGATGTCATCACCCTATCGCCTGGCACGTTTGTCGGATTTAACTACAGTTACGAAGGAAAATATTTCTCTAAGTCAGGTCTCACGATAATTGGGTCCGGAATGGATGAAGGTCCGTCGCAGACAATTCTGAGTGGATTCGCATTGCGTGCCAATGATAATGCTGAAAAGTATGTAAAGCTTACTTTGAAGAATATATATACGGATCATTTTCATGCAGATAATGGTAATTATGATTTGTTCTTGGAAAAATGTAAATCACAACAAGGGTTTGATTGTTCGATAGCTGAGAGCGAATCGAGTAGCATAGAAATGACTAACTGCATAACAGGTTCAGGTGATCATTTTAGTAATTGTAAACTAAAGGCCTACAATTGTGTGTTGTTTCCAGTACATATGGAAGGTGACGAGTCACGAGAAAGATTATTGGCAAACTGTATTTTATTAGGCACTCCCAGTGAGAAATCAACAGCCTCTATCTATGGTAGTATAATTATCGATGGTTATCAATATTGCTATCTGCCATTGAATGTAAGGGCAACAAATTGTAAGGCTATTGTTAACGCTCAATTTAAAGATTATTTGGGGTTGCAAGATCAGACAAATGAACGTTTGCCATTTGATTTTGAGGCTTTTGTTGAGGGTTCGTTTTATGAGCTTAAGCCCGAATTGGCAGACACTTGGGTTGATGAAAATGGCGAACAGATAGGTTTATATGGAGGGCCCGAACCGTTTAGTGCGTTGCCTGATGCTCCGCGCTTTACAAAATTCAATGTGCCTTCACGGACTGATGCCGAAGGACATCTTAAAGTTGAAATCGAAGTAGCTATCCCCGAAAAATGAACCGACTGAGAATCCTTGTATGTACCGTAGCCTTTATCTGTTTGACATTGACAAGGGCTGAGGCACAGGGGACTTATTATTATTGGTTTGATTCCGAGACAAGTTTGTCAAATGTAAAGGCTGAAAAGATAAATGGTACTAATGTATTGCTTGATGTCGATGCTTCCACACTTGCCTATGGACTTCATAAAATCAATGTCATGGTCGATTCAGACGGTGAGATGAGTCCTGTTTTATGTCGTTTGTTTTATAAACCAGAACCGCAGGCCAATGTTGCAAATCGTAAATTGATAGTCAGCGTTGACGGTTCGCAGTTATGGAATAAAGAATTCGACATTGAGAATATTGTTGAAATTGACGTGTCGAAGTTGCCGTCCGGCCTTCACTGTCTCGACTGCATGCTGGTCGCTTCGACCGGTGAAGTAGTTACTACCGGTCGGAAGCTCTTTTATAAACCGGATCCGAAGGTTGAAGTCAAGAGTCGCAAATTAGTTGTGAATGTTGACGGAACTAAAATCTGGGATAAGGAGTTTAAGGCTATTGACAATATGGTCGAAATCGATGTGTCGAAACTTCCGACGGGACTACACATCCTCGAATGCGTTCTTGTAGCCTCCTCTGGCGAAGTCGTTACTACCGGTCGTAAACTATTCTATAAACCGGGACCAGAGATTTCGATAGATGATTGGACAATGATCTTTTATGTGAATGGTAAGCCTCTCTATACCGGTGATATTCATGAAGGTGAGGACGTTATACTGCTTGATGCATCTTCATTGAATTCAGGCATATCCCAGATTGTTTGCTTGCTTAAATCTTCAAGGAACGGAGAATCGTATATTGCCGGTAAGAAGGACTTTTATAAGCCAAGCGAGAAACCGAATTCAATTTTTGGATATCTTTCGCCCTCAGGTTCGGAGTATATAAATGGCGATGTTAAAAGTATCGTATATACGGCTGAGATAGAAAATGGTGATAATCCGGAAATAGAACCGGTGAATATTGTAGAACTCCAAAGTGTTCTTTCATCGGACATATACGACATTTCATCGTTCAGTATACAGGAATTAAAGATATGTGGCAAACGCCTGCAGCTTAGTGGGGAGAAAACGTTTCATAAGCAAGTTGACCTGCGTCCTGAAGTCGATGCATTGGCAGATATTATTTGTGAGTTTGATGAATTGACTGGGGCTGTGAAATGGCGAATATCATCTTTAGACCCATCTACTTCCTCTACTACAGAATCAAAAGAACATGCGTTCCTTCGAGCAAATACCGACGGACACGGGATGGTGGAATTTATTTATAATATCGGATTGCGCGAAAATCTCGCCGACGGTACTATTATAGACCATACGGCTTCGGTCGCCTTTGACGGTGTGGAGAAGACAATGCAGGGTTGGCGTAATGTCACTGACCTGTCGCTACCGACAAGTCGCATTGAGTCAGTGAAAGAATTAGCCGGCGGTTATGAATTCGAAATTAGCGGAACTGATACCGGCTCTGGCATATGGAAATATGAACTATACCGACAGAACGATTCCGATGGCAGTTGGACGTGCGTAATGGAAGATATAAAAGATACTCATTTCGTGTATGAGACAAATCCCGAAAATGTAATGCCAAAATTTGCCACGTTGGCAATTGATAATGCCGGAAATGTGGAGATTTCGACAGTAATGTCGGGTATTGGAAATATATTTTGTGACCCCGATAATAATATGGGTACTGAGTACTATATGCCTAATGGTGTAAAGACTCCTGAAAATTATAAGGGTATCAGGATAGGTAGAAATCGCAAAAACATCAGCGAAAAATCAAATCAATGAAATAGAGTTTATAAACCAATTTAATAAGTAATGAAAAAATTAAAGTATTTAATGATTGCCGCTATTGCGGTACTCGGTGTTGCCGTCTCTTCGTGTGACGATGATGATGACAAAGGAGGGGTTGTGGCCCGTCCTGAAATAAGTGACTTTGGTGGTGAACGCTTGATGTCGGCCGGAAATATCCATTTCAGTTACAACTCCGACGGGACACTGCGCCAAGTCGAAGAATACGGAGACAAAATAATCTTTGACTACTCAAAGGGCATTCTCACATTCTCCGACGAGGAAGTGACCCAGGTGTGCAGATTCACAACTAACAATAAAGGGTATATCACAAGTATTAGATTATCCTATGTTGAAGATGAAGGTGATTCAAAATATCAGATTGAAGGAAGTTATCAGTTCCAATACGATGCTTATGACCACCTTACGGTGGCCTCCTATAATTCTGTTTCTACAGATCTCGCTTCAAAAGAGCAGTATGAGGAAAACGCTTCCTGGAAGTTGACTTGGAATGCTGGTTTACTTTCTAAAGTTGAAACAAAAGGTTCATCGAGGTCAGACGACTATAATGAGAATTGGAGTTCAACAGTAACTCTCGCCTATGATAACGCTCCTGACAACCGTTACATGCAGTATTCCGCTGGTGTGGTCGAGTCAATTGACCTTGACAGTGACATAGAGTCTCCGATGTTGGCAGGTGTTCTTGGTAAAGGACCGACAAAATATCCCACGGCATCAGTGGAAGAGATTGTAGAAACACAGAGTTCCTATACTGAAAACTTTGTCTACGAGTATA
This sequence comes from uncultured Bacteroides sp., assembly GCA_964489495.1. Lineage (GTDB taxonomy): Bacteria > Bacteroidota > Bacteroidia > Bacteroidales > Muribaculaceae > Paramuribaculum. Next base: position 59 of record CAZAZA010000037.1, on the reverse strand, counting down.
CTCTGAATGCAAAGGGCTTGGTTGAAAGAGAAGCTGAAACATACTATGGTGAGCCATAT
>CAZAZA010000036.1:0-26014 GCA_964489495.1 uncultured Bacteroides sp. | reverse complement strand
TTATCCGGGTGCAAGCGCACTAACCGTGTCGCAGGCCGTAGCCACACCCATCGAGCAAGAACTAAACGGCACTCCGAACATGCTGTATATGGAATCGACCAGCAGCAACTCCGGCTCGTTCAGCTGCACTGTCACATTCGACATTTCGGCCGATCCCGACCTTTCGGCTGTAGAGATACAAAACCGCGTAAAACTTGCCGAAAGCCGCCTGCCGGCCGAAGTTGTGCAGAACGGCATATCGGTAGAAAAACAGGCAGCAAGCCAGCTGCTGACAATCTGCCTGACATCTACCGACCCAAAATTCGACGAGATATATCTGAGCAACTTCGCCACACTCAATGTTGTCGACATGCTCCGACGTGTACCGGGGGTGGGACGAGTGTCGAATATCGGAAGCCGATACTACGCAATGCAGATATGGGTAGAACCCGACAAGATGGCCAATCTCGGAATAACCGTCGCCGACCTGCAGAAAGCCCTCAAAGACCAAAACCGCGAATCGGCAGCAGGAGTGCTCGGACAGCAGCCCGTGCAGGGGCTCGATGTGACCATACCGATCACCACACAGGGAAGACTCTCTACTGTCGGACAATTCGAGGAAATCGTCGTGAGAGCGCTCCCCGACGGATCGCTTGTCAGGCTGCGCGATGTGGCCCGCATATCGCTTGAGGCGCAAAGCTACAACACAGAAAGCGCTATCGACGGCGAGAACGCGGCCGTCATGGCTGTATATATGCTCCCCGGCGCAAACGCATTGGAGGTCGCCGGACAAGTAAAGAAAACCCTTGCCGAACTGGCCGAGAGCTTTCCCGACGGCATGAGCTATAACATCCCCTTCGACATGACCACTTATATCGACGAGTCGATACATGAAGTATACAAGACTCTTTTCGAGGCTCTGGCTCTGGTGATATTCGTTGTATTTCTGTCGTTACAGAGCTGGCGTGCCACAGTGATACCGCTTGTGGCTGTCCCGATCTCACTGATCGGCACTTTCGGATTCATGCTTTTGTTCGGATTCTCACTTAATATGCTAACCCTCCTGGGATTGGTACTCGCCATCGGAATAGTGGTAGATGACGCCATAGTGGTTGTCGAAAGTGTCGAGCGAATAATGGAAGAGGACAATGTAGGGCCATTGGAGGCCACGCGACGCGCTGTCAAAGACCTTGCCGGAGCAATCATCGCCACATCCCTCGTTCTGGCCGCCGTATTCATTCCTGTCAGTCTGCTTCCGGGCATTACAGGACAACTCTACCGTCAGTTCTCGGTAACAATCGTTGTATCGGTGCTTCTGTCAGCCATTGTAGCACTGACCCTTAGCCCGGTGATGTGCTCGATGCTGCTTCGACCTGCCGACAACGAAGCTCCCCGTAATGTAGTGTTCCGTACCATAAACCGGTGGGTGGACACCGGTAACCGCAAATATGTGGGCATTGTAAGGCGTGCGCTTGACCACAAAGGTAAAGTGATGTGGATGTTCATAGCCATGATTGTAATGATTTTTGTCGTGAACCGCCTCATGCCCTCAAGCTTTCTTCCTGCCGAAGACCAGGGTTATTTCAAGGTAGAACTTGAACTGCCCGAAGGGGCTACACTCGAGCGCACACGCCGCGTGACAGCACGCGCAGTGGAATACCTCATGGCCAATCCGGCTGTGGAATATGTGCAGAGTGTGGCGGGTTCAAGCGGTCGAGTGGGCAGCAGCCAGGCCCGCAGCGAGCTGACCGTTATACTGAAACCTTGGGACGAGCGAGACAGCGAGACCATCGACGACATTATGGCTGTGGTAAAAAAAGACCTTTCGGAATATCCCGAATGCAAGGTATACATTTCTCGGCCGCCGCTCATTCCGGGACTTGGCAACTCCGGCGGTTTCGAAATGCAGCTCGAAGCCCGTGGCGACGCCACTCTCGACCAACTGTCACGTGCCGCCGACACACTGATGCACTACGCCTCACAGGCTAAAGAAATTACCGGAATCTCGACATCGCTGCAGAGCGACATACCCCAGCTGTACTTCGACGTCGACCGTGATAAAGTGAAATTCTCAGGCGTACCTCTTTCCGACGTGTTCTCGACGATGAAGGCATTCACCGGAGCTGTGTATGTCAACGACTTCAACATGTTCAACCGCGTTTACAGGGTGTACATACAGGCCGAAGCGCCTTACCGCGAGCAGCGCGACAACCTGAACCTGTTCTTTGTCCGTGGTACCGGCGACGCCATGATACCGCTGACGGCTCTCGGCACCACCAACTATACAACGGGTCCGGGCAGCATCAAACGTTTCAATATGTTCAATACCGCGCTTGTCACCGGCGAACCGGCCCACGGTTACAGTTCCGGACAGGCAATGGCAGCGCTCGAACGCATTGCTGCCGAACACCTGCCCGAAAACATCGGGGTGGAATGGAGTGGTCTCTCATATCAGGAAAAAAACACCGACAGTTCAACCGGTGTGGTTCTGACACTTGTGTTTGCATTCGTATTCCTGTTCCTTGCCGCGCTCTATGAAAGCTGGACCGTTCCATGTGCTGTCCTGCTGTCGCTGCCCGTTGCCGCCCTTGGCGCCTATCTGGGCGCGTGGTTATGCGGACAGCAGAACGATGTTTATTTCCAGATCGGAATGGTAATGCTGATGGGCATGGCAGCTAAGAACGGTATTCTTATCGTTGAGTTTGCCAAAGCCGAAGCCGACCGTGGAGTGGATGCTCTCGAAGCGGCCATATACGCCTGCCGTCTGCGTTTCAGACCAATTGTCATGACTTCGCTGGCATTCATTCTCGGCATGCTGCCCATGGTGATAGCGTCGGGACCCGGGTCGGCAAGCCGTCAGGCCATCGGCACCGGAGTGTTCTTCGGAATGATTTTTGCCGTAGTGTTCGGCATAATCCTCGTACCGTTTTTCTTCGTACTTATCTATCGAGTGCTGGCTCGATATAAAAATCACAGCCTATGGACACGTTTAAAACAACTATATTCGCGCTGACAGCAGTCTGCGCCTCTGCGATGACCTCATGCAAGCTCGGCCGGGAATTCATAAAGCCGAATCCCGAGATGCCTGCTGCCTTCGATTCCTCGCTCGATACCGACACCTTCTCAATGGCCGATGTCGACTGGCGCATAATCTATACCGACCCTAAACTGCAGCAACTTATCGAGCAGGCACTTGAATCGAACAAAGACCTCGCCATCGCCGAAGCACGCATCCGCGAACTCGCCTCGTTGCGCCGATCGTCAAAAGCCGAACTATTCCCTTCAGCCGGCGGAAACCTATATATCCAGCGCGAAGACCTGAATTACGGGGGACACAATCACAAAGACGACAAAGAAGACGGCCTTAAAGGAACCGTCACCTGGGAACCCGATATCTGGGGCAATCTGCGATGGGCTGACGAAAAGTCAAAAGCTCTTTGGCTTGCGTCGGTCGAGGGCCGCAACGCCGTCAAGGCCGAACTGATAGCCTCTATGGCACAAGCTTATTATGAACTCGTGGCTCTTGACAACGAGCTGTCGATAGTCAATCAGACTGTCGATGCACGCCGGGAAGGCGAACGTATTGCAAAACTCAGATGGCAAGGCGGTCTGACCTCCGAAACGTCTTACCAGCAAGCCAAAGTGGAGCTCGAGCGCACCATCACACGCGTTCCGATACTCCAACGCACTATCTCAATCAAAGAAAGCGAGATAACGCTTTTGCTCGGCGAATACCCCCAACAGGTAATCCGTTCCGAACGGCTGGACAACGTCGACCTGCCGTCGTCGCTGCCTGTGGGATTGCCGTCGTCGCTGCTGAGGCGTCGACCCGACCTGCGTCAGGCCGAGTTATCGCTGCGTGCAGCCAATGCATCAGTGGGGGTGGCTTACACCGACCGATTCCCGCGCCTTACACTCACTGCCATAGGAGGATTGGAAAGCGAGGAACTTAAGGATTTTTTCAAATCGCCAATGAGTTTTCTTTCGGGGGCATTGCTCGGCCCGATCTTTGACTTCGGACGGCGGCAGGGTCGCTATCGTGCCGCCCAAGCCGCATTGGAACAGGAACAGCTACGATATGAAAAAACTGTGATCGAAGCCTTCACCGAGGTACGTAACGCTATCGTCGACTTCAACAAAGTCAAAGAAATCTACGCTTCCGCCGTTCAGCTCGAACGTTCGGCTCATACAACAATGGACCTGGCCCAGCTCCAATATATCAACGGAGTGATCGGTTATCTCGACGTGCTTGATGCCCAACGAAACTACTTTGAGGCGCAAATTGGCCTCAGTAACGCCCTGCGTTCCAAACAACTTACTATCGTACAACTCTACCGGGTTCTGGGAGGAGGATGGCAACCCTGACAAAAATATGGTATTATCGTCTGATTTTATGTCCATAATTTGGTAACATCACAAAGAATTGCTAATTTAGCAATCGATAAAAAAAACAACCTCGCGGGCTAACAATTTCACGACCTCGCGCGTTATAACAAAGAAAACAAATAATAACCAGAATAATTAATAATCCGTAACTTTATGAAACCGTTACATGTAATCTGCGCCGTTATCGGCGGTGCCGTCGCAGGCGCAACAGTCGGCCTTCTTTTCGCCCCCGAAAAAGGCGAGCGTACCCGTCAGGAAATCGTTGATTTCCTCAAAGAGAAAGGCATCAAGCTCCGCAAGAGCAAGCTCGAAGCTCTCGCTGACGAAATAGCCGACGAAATTCAGGACAAGGACTGATATTCTGACAAAACAATCGTTCGATATGGGAAACTTAGGCCTTTTGTACGCATTCCTCGGCGGAGCTATCGTTGGTGCCGGGGCTGCCATCCTCTTTGCCCCTGAAAAAGGTGAAGACACCCGCAACCGCATCAAGGAGCTTCTGCGCAAGAGAGGAATCCTTTGCACTGACAATGAGATCGACATGCTTGTCGAGCAGCTGACCACCGAGGCTGACGACTGATCCGATCTTGACTCATACCTCTCACTACAGGGCGGGCAGTCACACGGCATACGACCGTCGCGACACCCGCCTTGCTTTAATTTCATCACTCAGACAATGACGGACAAGGAATCATCTTACGAAAAACTCTGGAAAATCTTCAGGCGTTACCTCGACCTTAAGACCGAAGACCTAAAGCTGACACTCTCCGAAAAAATAACGGTGCTGATCAGCACCGTCGCCGTAGCGGCGGTAATCGCTCTGATCGGAGGCCTCGTGTTACTGCTCCTCACACTCGCGGTTGTTCACTGGATCGGCGAGGCTCTCGGACTGCCCTGGGCTTTTCTGATTATCGCAGGGTTCTACTCTCTGCTCATTCTTTTTGCCGTCATATTCAGACGACAGCTCATCATCAACCCCGTGGCCAGGTTTGTCACCAGGCTCATCCTTACTTAATACTATGGCAGAAAACAAAGGATATCCACACAACAACCCGGAGTGGAACGGGTATACGCTTGACGAGCTGCGCTACCAGAAAGCTCTCTCGGCCGCCAGACTCGAATTACAGAAAGAAAGGATGATGGCTCAAGTCCAGAAAATGCGCGAGACTGTAAGTCTCGTCCCGTCATCCGGCATTATTGGTCGCATGTTCAGTTCGCTGAACTACGTCGATTACGGCCTGATTGCTTTCAGGATCATAAAACGTGTCACAGGGTTAGTGCGTAAGTTCAGGCACAAATAAGTATTCACACGCCCTGCAACCAATCATCACATTATGAACGACTATATAGAGGTAAGATATGACTTGTCGCCGTGCGACCAGACTCGTACCGACATACTTGCGGCGATACTTGCCGAACGCGGATTCGAAAGCTTTGTCCCCGACAGCAACGGAGTGACAGCCTACATACGTGAAACTGATTTCAAACCCGGAGTACATGATTCGGCCGATGTGGCCGAAGAATTGCTGCTGCCCACCGTGGCGACCGTAACGACAACCCGAATCGAAGGCCGCGACTGGAACTCTGAATGGGAACGCAACTACTTTCAGCCAATTGTAATAGGTGACAGATGCGTAATACACAGCTCTTTTCACCAAGACATTCCGGTCTGCACCTACGATATCGCCATCGATCCGAAAATGGCTTTCGGCACAGGACATCACGCCACTACCTCACTGATACTGGAACGTCTGCTCGACGACGACCTGCAGGGCCGTTCGTTGATTGACGTGGGAACCGGAACAGGTATTCTCGCAATTCTTGCGGCCATGCGCGGCGCATCACCGGTTACAGCTATTGAAATAGACGAATTCGCTTATGTGAACGCTGTGGACAACGTTGCCTCTAACGGGCATGCCGAAATTAACGTGATGCTTGGCGATGCCTCTCTGCTCGACAATATTGAACCGGCCGACCGTCTTTTAGCCAATATTAACCGTAACGTCATACTTAATGACCTGCCAAGGTACGCCGCAAAACTCAAAGCCGGCGGCCGGATGCTGTTAAGTGGTTTTTATTTTGAGGATGTCGAGCTCATCGAAGCCGAGGCTGAAAAATGCGGACTACGCCGCGAAAAAGTCACCGAACGCGACCGTTGGGCCTGCCTGAGTCTGATTCATCAAAACATGTAATTGAATGAAACTTCTAAAACTGATTATCGGCGTTTTATTATCACTGACGTCATTACAGTCAATAGCCGCCGGCAATTCCGAAAAATACAAATCAGCCGTAAAGCATTTTGCGTGGGGAGTGGAAGCCGGTGCTGCCATCGACATGACAAGCAACGATTTGTCCACCGCAAATATCGGAGCTTTTTTCGGATACCGGAACTCAATAATCGACATGCTCGGCATAGGTGCGGAAATCAATATGATGGTTGAAGACAACAATCAGGCATTTCCGGTATACGCAGTGTTCAGGAGTAACTTCCGTTCCATCCCCACAGCCTGCTTCCTCGACCTGCGTCTGGGAGCTGTCTTCAACAATGTAGGCGACACCGATCAGACAAGGCTATTCGTATCCCCGGGCCTCGGCATCAACCTCGCCAAAGGAAAATCGTTCCAGTCATACGTAGCCCTGTCGTACGTATTCAACGGACTGCGGCCTTACAGCGTCGGTAATGTCAGATACGACGTCAACGGGCTACATATGGCCGCAATCCGTCTCGGTATAGCTTTCTAATCAGACAACCGTCGTCACCGACGGCATATCAAGCACTTTCGCGTCAGGGAAATGTCGGGCCACATACTGGCCGACAAAGCGACGCGTGTCGGCAGCTATAAGGCTGTCTCTATCGAAATGATGGTTGAAGACAACAGCTGCGAGCCTGATTCCACGCGATTTCACAGCTTCAAGCGACAATACTGTGTGATTGATCGAGCCTAAGCGCGAATTTGTAACCAGCACCAACGGAAGGCGGCGCGACACCACATAGTCGATAGTGAACTCATCGTCAGTCACTGGCACCATAAGGCCTCCCGCGCCCTCTACCAAAACCAGGTCGAAACGACGCTCCAGCTCTTTACGCGCCTTGTCTATTACTGATAGATCGATCTCGCGCTTGTCGATAGAGGCTGCAAGCTGTGCCGAGGCCGGATAGCTGAATATCACCGGAGCTGTAAGGCCCTCACGATCCTCATCAAGTTCGCCCTGTCCTGTAAGCCGGCGGTGAAGATCTATGTCCTCCGACCGTCCCACATTACCGGTCTGAATGAATTTTTGCGTGATCACACGATATCCCTCACGCAAGAAGCGGGCAGCCAGCCATGCCGTAGCATAACTCTTGCCCGCATCAGTGTCAATGCCGCTGACAAAAAGTGTCAGCGGCATTGGTAGATTGTCTGAAAGTTCCATTATATCATTTCTTTTTATCCTCGTCGGCGTAACGGTTGGGGAATGAAAGATGCTGCCGAGGCCGCATCATGGCATATACAACCAGAAGTATGCCGGCAATAATAAATGGTATCGATAGCCACTGACCCATATTCAGTGTCATTGAGTCTTCGAATGCCACCTGATTGTTCTTGACAAACTCTATCAGAAACCTTGGCAGGAAGATGCCTATGAAAAAAACTCCGAACAACAGACCGGGTCTTTCCTCGGCATTTTTCTTCCAATACATCCACATAAGCAAGCCGAACAGTATGAAATAGCACAATGCCTCGTAAATCTGCGTAGGATGGCAGGCCATAGGAGCATATTCGTTGATCCATTCGATCGAACGCACGAATTTGAATCCCCACGGGAGGTCAGTGGGATGACCGAAAATCTCGCTGTTCATCAGGTTGCCCAGACGTATCAAGCCTCCGACAAGTGCTATCGGTATGACAAGACGGTCAAATGTCCATATCGGGTTGCGCTTTGTGGTAAATATCGAATAGAAGATTATCGCAATGATTATTCCGATAGTGCCTCCATGGCTGGCGAGTCCGCCCTCCCACACTTTGACAATGTCGGCAGGATGTTGCGAATAATATCCCCACTCATAAAAGAACACGTGCCCCAGACGCGCACCGATAATTGTAGCTGCCACTACCCATGCGAGCAGTATGCCGAGCCATCGTTCCGGCGCACCTTCGTGACGATAAATACGAGCCTCTATCTCATATCCGACGAGAAATCCGACAGCGAACATCAGGCCGTACCATCTCACCGACAACCATGACGTATGGATGAGGTAAGGGTCGGCTGCCCAGGTTACAAACGCATCAACCATCAGTTCATCTGAAACATCGGGTAAGCCTCCATCATTTCGTTGACATGGGCACGCACCTTGGCGGTGACTGCCGGGTCGTCGGAATTGGAAAGCACCGTGTCGATCAGGTCGACTATCTCAACTATCACATCCTCACGCACGCCGCGAGTGGTTATCGCCGGTGTGCCGAGACGTATTCCCGATGTCTGGAACGGCGAACGGCTGTCGAAAGGAACCATGTTTTTGTTCGCGGTTATGTCGGCATCTACAAGAACGCGTTCTGCCACCTTGCCTGTTAGTTCGGGGAACTTTGTACGCAGATCAATCAGCACGCAATGGTTGTCAGTGCCACCCGATACAATCTTGTAGCCACGCTCAATAAGAGCCTTGGCCATTGCGGCGGCATTGATTTTGACCTGTTCCTGATATTCTCTGAAACCCGGTTGAAGAGCCTCGCCAAAAGCAACAGCCTTGGCAGCTATAACATGCTCCAGCGGACCGCCCTGACAACCGGGGAATACAGCCGAATCAATCAGCGACGACATCATACGAACCTGCCCTTTAGGCGTTGTCTTGCCCCACGGGTTTTCGAAATCCTGACCCATCAGGATGATACCTCCACGCGGTCCGCGAAGTGTCTTATGTGTTGTGGATGTTACGATATGGGCATATTTCAGAGGATTGTCGAGCAGGCCGGCTGCAATCAGGCCGGCCGGATGAGCCATGTCAATCATCAGTATCGCGCCTATTTCATCCGCGATTTTGCGCATACGTGCATAATCCCATTCACGGGAATAGGCACTCGCTCCGCCGATAATCAGGCGTGGACGCTCACGCAAAGCCACCTCCTCCATCTGGTCGTAATCAACCAGTCCGGTGTCTTCTTTCACATTATATTCCAGGGCGTGGAACATCAATCCGGAAAAATTGACAGGGCTTCCATGTGAAAGATGCCCGCCATGCGAAAGATTCAGGCCGAGGAATTTGTCACCGGGCTTCAACACAGTCATAAAGACCGCCATGTTAGCCTGTGCTCCCGAATGGGGCTGCACATTGGCATATTCTGCTCCGAACAGCTTTTTGACACGGTCTATGGCCACCTGCTCTACTTCATCCACTACCTGACAGCCGCCATAATAACGGTGTCCGGGATATCCTTCGGCATATTTATTGGTCAGACATGAACCCATGGCTCGCATCACCTCGTCACTGACAAAGTTCTCCGATGCAATAAGCTCAATACCTTTTTTCTGGCGCCTGTGCTCGCGCTCTATCAAATCAAAAATTACGGTTTCCTTTTCCATTATGATTGTGTTTTTTATTTTTTCTTTTTAACCGACCAGCCGAAGTGCCCGAGTTCCTCACCTTGCGAATAGTAGTGTCCGTGAGTGTAGTTGAGCAGTCCGGCCCGTTCAAGGTCAAAGACTCCGGTATCGCCGTTAATCAGACTCTCTTCGGCCCTGACATTGACGACATCAGCCACAAACATGTCGTGACTCCCGAGACTGACAATTTCACGAACCCTGCATTCTATGGCCAGAGGAGACTCGGCTACCGACGGACAACTGACCATGACTCCCGATTCCGGAGTAAGGCCGGTCTCTTTCCACTTGTCGTAATCACGTCCGGAGCGAACACCGCACCAATCAACGCTCTTTGCCATGGATGCTGTGGTAAGATTTATGGTAAATTCCATATTCTCCTTAATCAGTGCATGGCTGTAACGTTCGGGACGTACCGAAATATAGCACATCGGCGGGTTTGTGCACAACGTGCCGGTCCAGGCCACAGTCAGAAGATTAGCCTTTCCCATGGTTCCGCAGCTGACAAGTACGGCCGGCAACGGGTAAATCATGGTTCCGGGCTTCCAGTTCTGCTTCATGTCGTGTCAGCTGATAATTGCGTCGCTGCTTTTCACAGCCTCGCCACAATAATCACAGCATATGGTCACGTTGTCACGGTCAGTGACACGGAAACGCGTACGCATAGGCTCGTTATTCGTAATGCACTTGGGATTGGAGCACTTCACAATACCGACAATTACATCGGGGAGTTCCACCGGATATTTTTCCACAACTTCAAAATCTTTGATTATATTGATTTTGGCATGTGGGGCAATCAACGCTATGCGGTTGATAGTCTCCTGTGGGAAGAATACATCGGCCACTTTGATGATGCCTTTCGATCCCAGTTTACCGCTTTCGAGATTGTTGCCGATCGTAACAGCTGTAGACATATTCTCTATTCCGAGTATGCGCACAGCTTTAAAGAGCATGTTGCTGGGTATATGGTCTATGACAGTGCCGTTACGCAGAGCGGCCACGGCCAGTTCTTTTTTATTGGCGGTCATGATTGTATATATTTATTTTCTCGGGTCGATGCCAAGCACTTTGCAGATGATAGCCTGACGGGCAAAAAGTCCGTTGAGTGCCTGTTCAAAATAATATGCTTTTGGATTGTCGTCGACATCGCGGTCGATTTCGTTGACACGAGGCAGCGGATGCAACACACGCAGATTGGGCTTCGAGCCCTCAAGCATGGAGTTATGCAACGTATACAGATTCTTCACTTTCTCATACTCCATGATATCGGTGAACCGCTCACGCTGCACACGAGTCATATAGAGTATGTCGCTCTGGTTTATGACTTCGGGCGAAAACTCTGTATGCTCGAAATACCTGATACCGTTTTTCACGCAGAAGTCGCGGTACTCCCGGGGCATGCGCAATTCATCGCAAGCCACAAAATGGAATGTGGGGTTGAAGTAACGCATGGCCATCAGCAGCGAATGGACGGTTCTGCCATACTTAAGGTCACCCACCATAGTGATGGTAAGATTCTCGAGGGTGCCCTGTGTCTTATACAGCGAGTACAGGTCGAGCATAGTCTGCGAGGGGTGTTGGTTGGCTCCGTCTCCTGCATTGATGATAGGAGTGTCTGTGACCTCCGTGGCATACCTGGCAGCCCCTTCGAGAAAGTGCCTCATCACTATAAGGTCGACATAGTTGCTGACCATCTTGATGGTGTCTTTCAGCGTCTCGCCTTTGGAGGTTGACGAGGTGCTGGCATCAGAGAAGCCTATCACTTTGCCGCCCAACCGATTGACAGCGGTTTCAAAACTAAGACGGGTACGGGTCGAAGGCTCGAAAAAGAGCGTGGCCACGACCTTGCCGTCGAGGATTTTATGATTGGGATTCTGCTCGAAGTATTGTGCCAGCTCGATTAACTCGAGGATTTCCTCCCTTGAAACCTCGGCTATGGACACAAAATTATTACGATTCATTGTGCGCTGAATTGTTTGCCGCAAAGTTAGTCATTTTTCACATAGACACCAAGCCGAAGACAAATATAGACACCGGGCCCGGCAAGTTTTTTGCATATTAGCGATTTTTCACAGCCGCAGTTTGCCGATTACGCGTTTTTATTATAACTTTACATTCTATTTGATTTGTCATGAAGCATATCGTTCGACATATTAGGCTGACCGTATTTGCCTTCGCCATGGCAGCCACCGCCATGGCTTCGTCGGCCATGAATCTCTCAGAAGCAAAAAAAGCATTCGAACTTGGCGATTTCGAGGAAGCTGCCCCCGTCCTCGCCGAGAATGCCAAGCGTAATCCAAAAGACGCCAAACTCAATTCAATGGCGGGAATCGCTCTTTTTTATTCGGGAAAGGAATCCGAGGCCATGACCTTTTTGAAACGTGGCGACAATGAGGCCAACATGTTCATGGCAGAGATAGAGATGCACCGATATAATTTCGACGCGGCCAATGAATATCTCGACCGATACGAGGACGGTTTTAAAAAACGCCGCCGCGACCCGAGGCCTGAACGACCCGAAGCAAGTGACATCCGACAGCAAATCGAACTCGGACGCACTATGCTTGACCGCGTTGAAAAAATCGTCATAATCGACAGCATCGACGTTGACCGTGACTCTTTTTTCAAAGCATACCGGCTTTCCGGTCCTACCGGCACCCTCCGGTCATCCGAAGAGCTGCCACGCAATTTCACTGCCGCCGACCCGACCGTGGTTTATGCGACTGAGAATGCCGATGAAATTTTTTGGGCCGCGCCAGACGAAAACGAAGATTTCAGGCTTGCTACTTCGACACTGCTCGCCGACGGCACATGGGAAAAACCGACCCTGCTCCCCTCGCTTCTAAACGAAGGAGGCGACGCCAACTATCCGTTCATGTCGAGCGACGGCGTGACACTCTATTACGCAAATACCGGTAAAAACTCGCTCGGAGGCTACGATATTTTCATTTCACGGCGTGACGGAGACACCTTCTATCAACCGCAGAACATCGGAATGCCTTACAATTCATATGCAAACGACTACCTGCTTGCCATTGACGAGATTACCGGTGCAGGATGGTGGGCTACCGACAGGAATGCGGCTCCGGACCGCCTGACGGTGTATATATTCATTCCTCAGGAGCTAAGGGTCAACTATGCCCCCGACACCCCGGGTCTTGAGAACCTGGCATTGGTAAAGAATTTCAAAAACACGTGGCCCGAAAATGCCGACTATACCAGACTGCTCGATGCAATCAGGCACGTGAAGACAAGAAACAGCGATGATACAGGCAACGATTTTCGGTTTGCAATGCCGACAAAGGGCGTATACACATCCATCAACGATTTCAAGCAACCGGAAGCACGCAAACTGATGAATCAGTATCTTGAACTGACACGCAAGCTCAACCTCGACCGACGCCGTCTCGAAGTGCTCCGGACCGGTTACGCCAAAGGCAACAAGTCGCTGTCCGAAGAAATACTTACCCTGGAAAGCGAAGTCGAAAGCCTGCGCGATGAAATTAAAGGACTTTCGAACCGCATAGTATCGGCCGAACTTAACGCCCGATAATACTTCAACTGATAAACAACAACCAATCATACCTGTCACATGTCGACCTTAGCAATCATTATTATCGCAGCGGCCATCGTGCTGCTATGTGTTTTTCTGTACTACTGCCCGTTCTTCCTTTGGATTTCGGCAAGAGTAAGCGGTGTGCATATCTCCCTGATGCAGCTTGTGCTGATGCGTATCCGAAATGTTCCGGCATCCACAATTGTCAGGGCCATGATCGAGGCCCACAAAGCCGGCCTGCATGATGTGACCCGTGACGACCTCGAGGCCCATTATCTGGCCGGAGGAAATGTCGAAAAAGTAGTGCACGCGCTCGTATCGGCCTCTAAAGCCAACATCGACCTTACATTCAAAATGGCTACGGCGATAGACCTTGCAGGTCGCGACGTATTTCAGGCAGTCCAGATGAGTGTCAACCCGAAGGTTATCGACACTCCCCCCGTAACCGCAGTCGCCAAAGACGGCATACAATTGATAGCAAAGGCCCGCGTGACCGTACGTGCCAATATACGCCAGCTCGTCGGCGGAGCAGGCGAAGACACTGTTCTTGCCCGTGTCGGCGAAGGCATAGTATCGTCAATAGGTTCGGCTGAAAGCCATAAGCAGGTGCTCGAAAATCCAGACAGCATCTCCAAGCTCGTACTCCGAAAAGGTCTCGACTCCGGCACAGCTTTCGAGATTCTCTCCATCGATATAGCCGACATCGACATAGGCCGCAACATCGGCGCCGCTCTGCAGATCGACCAAGCTCAGGCCGACAAAAACATCGCCCAGGCCAAAGCCGAGGAACGGCGTGCAATGGCAATCGCCCTTGAGCAGGAAATGAAGGCCAAAGCCCAGGAGGCACGAGCCAAAGTAATCGAAGCCGAATCGGAGCTTCCCAAAGCCATGGCCGAGGCTTTCCTGAAAGGCAACCTCGGCATAATGGATTATTACCGCATGCGCAATATGGAAGCCGACACCACTATGCGTCAGAGCATCGCCACACCCGGATCAGAGCCACAAGCCCTCAAATAACTATCATATCAAAAGAAAATGACACTTTTCATAACCTCGCTCTTAATACTTATTGGGGGATATCTGCTCTACGGCAGCTTCATAAGCCGAGCCGTCAAGCCTGATCCTGCAGCAATCACGCCCGCAATTCGTCTCCGCGACGGAGTCGACTACATACCTATGGCTCCATGGCGCGTGTTCCTGATACAGTTCCTCAACATAGCGGGACTCGGCCCGATATTCGGGGCTATTATGGGAGTGATGTTCGGTCCGGCAGCTTTTCTCTGGATAGCGCTTGGCACTATCTTCGCCGGCGCTGTACACGATTTCCTTTCAGGAATGATGTCGCTGCGTGCCGACGGCGCATCGCTTCCACAACTTGTAGGAAGCCAGCTCGGAGGTGGCATACGCAAGATTATGAACATATTCTCTGTTGTGCTTCTCATTCTTGTCGGGGCCGTGTTTATCCTGACCCCGGCCGGGCTCATCGCGTCCATGACTCCGGAGGCACTCGACACACGGTTCTGGATAGGAGCCATATTCATCTACTATATCCTTGCCACTCTGCTTCCAATCGACAAAGTGATAGGCAAACTCTACCCGGTTTTCGGATTTGCTCTGCTGTTTATGGCTGTAGGCATACTTTGCGTACTATTATTCGGCGACGTGACAATTCCGGTTGATCTGTCGGAAGGATTCGGTAACCGTTCGGCAAGTCCGACAACCCATCCTATATTCCCGATGATGTTCGTTTCGATTGCCTGCGGCGCTATTTCAGGTTTCCACGCAACTCAGTCGCCCATGATGGCCCGTTGTCTGACTAACGAGAGACTTGGCCGTCCGATTTTCTACGGCGCGATGGTTGCTGAAGGTATAGTGGCTCTGATCTGGGCTGCCGCCGCCATAGCGTTCACCGGCGGATATGAACAGCTCGCCGGATATATGTCGACTCCCGGAAAGGGTGCGGGCGAACTTGTCCGTGACATATCGATTGGTTGGCTCGGAACATTCGGAGGCATTCTCGCAGTGCTCGGCGTAGTTGCAGCTCCGATCACCACCGGCGACACGGCTCTGCGAAGCGCTCGCCTGATCGTGGCCGAGGCGGTGGGTTTCGGCCAGTCGTCACTGCGTTCGCGACTGATGCTGACTCTACCGCTGTTTGCTGTTGTATTCGGCATTATGATGATTGATTTTCAGGTGCTCTGGCGTTATTTCGCATGGTCCAACCAGATGCTTTCAGTTTTCACTCTGTGGGCCGTGACCGTTTGGCTTTCGCATCGTGGGCGATGGTTTATCGTAACCCTCGTGCCCGCCTTGTTCATGACCATGGTTTGTGTCACCTACCTGTTCTTCGCTCCACGTCCCGAAGGATTCGGCCTGCCAATGGAAGTAGCTCTCGGCATTGCCGCCGCCATATCCCTGACATTCACGGCTATATTCCTATACAGGCTGCCGTCACGAAATCCGGCCCCGGCAGCCGACTAAATCTCCGTCAATTCTTTTTATGGATCTGATCAGACTCACGGCTGACAGCCGACTATATAATTTTCATTCACATACTCAGTTCTGCGACGGCCGTGCGACGATGGAACAATTCGCTCGTGCGGCTGTCGAAGCTCGGTTCGCCCACTATGGCTTTTCTCCACACTCGCCTCTTTCAATCCCGTCGCCATGCAACATGTCGGTTGACGATGTGAAGCCATATCTGGACGAGGTCAAGCGTCTTCAAAAGATATATGCCGACGCTCCGACCCGATTCTACGCATCTATGGAAATCGACTATCTGAACGATGAGTGGGGTCCGGCAATAAATTATTTTCGCAACTTGCCGCTCGACTACCGCATAGGATCGGTGCATTTCATTCCTAATCAGGATGGAGAGTTTGTCGACATAGACGGCTCATACAGCAATTTCGCCATAAAGATGGGGCGTTATTTTCACGACGACATCAGGTATGTGGTGGAGACTTTTTACAACCAATCTCACAAGATGATTGAAGCCGGCGGTTTTGACATTATAGGACATTTCGACAAGATAGGCCATAATGCCGGTCACTATCGCGACGGAATAGAGTCGGAAGCGTGGTACAAATCACTGGTTGACGGACTGATCGACCATATAATCGGAAGCGGCCTTATTGTAGAGCTGAACACAAAAGCATGGGCTGACCATCACCGCATGTTCCCCGGAGAACGCTGGCTTCCTGCTCTTGCCAAATCGGGAGTAGGTATTGTGGTCAATAGCGACGCGCATTATACCGAGCTGATCAATGCTTCGAGGTCCGACGGGTTCGACATGCTTGAGCGCGCCGGTTTTCATCTTCCGTGACCTTTACGTCGCCTCTATGACACACATCATCAAGTTTGCAACCGCAGCAAGGCGAGTCACTTCCTTTGCGTCGGAAAAGGCTGACGGTCCGGAGTACTATCCAGACAATAGCCCCACCGATCGCGAAAGCCACGATTACATATTGCCATATCGCATACGTCATATGGCAGTAAGCAGGCTCTTTATTCTACTGAACTCACTCTCAAAGTTCGGAGTGAGTATACCGCATCCGAAAGCATCCTCAACCTCGGCAAATGTCCAAAACCGCCCCTCATCGACCTCATCCGGTGACGGGGTAAGCCTTATGTCAGGAGAGACGCGTTCGGCAAAAACGTTAACAAGTTCGCGTTCACGATCCGATTGAAACACATAAGAATCAATCTTTACCGGATTCACCACGTCATGACCCAATTCCTCATTGGCTTCGCGGCGTAAAGCGTCTGTCACTTTTTCACCATAATCAACATGTCCGCCGACAGCCGTATCCCATTTGCCGGGTTGGATATCTTTGGTCATGACTCGCTTCTGAAGGTAAATGCGCCCGTCAGATGTGACCAGATGCAAATGGACGACTGGGTGAAGCAGCATCGAGCCACCATGGCATTCACGTCGGGTAGCGCGACCTGTCACCTCTCCTTCGGGATTTACGATTGGGAACAACTCATCAGTCATGATTTCTTGAAATTACGTTTTATAGCCTGGTTTAATTTGCCCGGAGTCAGATCAGCCGGATACTGTTCAAAACCGAGCCTGAGCGAGCACCCGTCGGCGTAGCGGCTGCAACCATAGGCTGTCCGTCCTTTTATTATATGTCCCTGTCCGCATATCGGACACACTATGTCCTTAATGTCACGTACGGGCGGCTTTCTTACGGTTTTGACGGCGGAGGCATCTCTGGCCGTTGACTTCTTGCCCTGACTCTTTTTGTCTTTGCCTGCATCCGTATCAGCCGACATCTGAACCACCTCTATCTTGCGGTTGGTATTGTCGTTAAGGACATTCAGGACTATTTGCGAAATCAGAGCCTTCAATTCGCCGATGAATTCTGCAGCCTGGTACTGCCCGCGCTCTATTTTGCGAAGCTTGTTTTCCCAAAGGCCGGTGAGTTTGGCACTTTTAAGCAGTTCCTCGTTAATGGTCGAAATCAACTGCTTACCGGCATCCGTTGCCAAAATATTTTTGCGCTCGCGGCGTATGTAGCCGCGCTTAAACAGGGTCTCGATAATAGCGGCACGTGTCGACGGACGGCCTATACCGTTCTCCTTCATCGCGTCGCGCAGCTCGTCATCGTCGACTGTCTTACCTGCCGTCTCCATCGCACGCAACAGCGTACCTTCGGTATAGTACTTCGGCGGCTGGGTCTGTTTTTTGACAGCAGATGGCTTATGCGGGCCGCTCTCCCCTACTGTAAATGGCGGCAGCAGACCTCCGCCGTTTGAATCTTTGTCATCCTCCGGCTGCGATTCTCCTTTTCCGGGTGTCAGCACAGTTCGCCAGCCCGGCTGTTCGACCACCTTGCCTGTAGCCTTGAATTTTATTTCCGATGCTTCTGCCTCAACTGTAGTCTGCATGAACACACAGTCGGGATAGAATGCCGCAATAAACCTCAGCGCAATCAAATGGTACAGCTGCCTTTCATTACCCACAAGTGCGGCCGGCGACTGCCCGGTCGGAATGATGGCATGATGGTCTGTTACTTTTGAATTGTCAAATATTCGTTTTACTTTGGGTATCGGACGATCGAGTACAGGGGCGGTAAATGCCGCATACGGCGTCATTTGTTTAAGTATGCCCGGCACTTTGGCATGTATGTCTTCGCTAAGATATGTTGTGTCGACTCGCGGATAAGTGGTAACTTTTTTCTCATACAGCGACTGTATTAGCCGCAGAGTTTCTTCTGCACTCCACCCCCAGCGTTTGTTACACTCGACCTGCAACGATGTTAGGTCGAAAAGCTTTGGCGGGCTCTCTTTGCCTTTTTTCTGTTTGACGTCAGTCACTTTCAAGTCGACGCGACTTACCTGCTCGACAAGACGGTTGACCTCCTCTTCGCTGTCGTAACGTCCGGGAGCCGAAAATGTAACTTCCCGGTAAAGCGTCTTCAATTCCCAGAAATCTTCGGGATGAAAATCATCAATCTCCTTCTGGCGCTGGACTATCAGAGCCAGTGTAGGGGTCTGCACACGTCCGACCGACAGCACCTTTCCCGGCTCTGAATATTTGAGCGAGTATAGCCTGGTCGCATTCATTCCCAGAATCCAGTCGCCGATAGCCCGTGAAAGGCCAGCGTAATACAGATTGTCAAAATCTTTTTCAGGCCTCAGCGACTGAAAGCCCTGGCGTATCGACTCGTCGGTCAGCGACGAAATCCACAAACGACTGACCGGGCACTTGGTCGATGCCTTCTGCATCACCCATCGTTGTATCAGTTCACCTTCCTGTCCGGCATCACCGCAATTGATTATTTCGTCAGCTTCAGCCACAAGCGACTCAATTACATGAAACTGTCGCCTGATACTTTCCTGATCTATGACTTTGATGCCGAACCGCGGGGGTATCATAGGCAACGAACCGAGCGACCAGCGTTTCCACAGTTCTGTGTAGTCAGCCGGTTCTTTCAGTTCGCACAAATGGCCATAAGTCCACGTAACTTTAAATCCATTGCCTTCATAGTAGCCGTCACGGCGTACAGAGGCTCCAAGTATCTTGGCTATGTCACCGGCTACGCTCGGTTTCTCCGTAATACATACCTTCATTTGCGTTTTCCCCGTGATTGCCTGACTATCGTCCAAATCACCGGTCCTTTTGGAGTCGATGCTTTCAGCTCCATCCTTTCAGGAATCCTGGCAATAGGAGCGAAATCAATTTCAAGTCCGATTTCGCCATTCTCCTCCCACTGAAACCAACGTTTGAAATCCACTCCGTCGATATCGGTGGCCGGTAATGATTTTTTCCCGGTACCTATCGACAACGACAGCGAATCAATACGCTGCGCAGTATTCGGGTGTCCGACTATGCGCCCGTACATACGCGTAAGGTCTTTACGGAAGTCCACGCTGTCAACCACCAGCGATATTCCCGGCACGGGGGTATCGCTGGTCGAACTGTATCGGCGTTCGACACGGCCGGCTGCTGTGGCACAAGATGCTGCCAATAGACAAGCTGTCAGTATCACTGCAATATGACGGTTCATGATTCGCGTGAAAGTTGTTTGGCTTCGTTCCAGAAACGGTCCATTTGTTCGAGCGTCATCTCTTTGAGATTAAGACCCTCTTCAGAGGCCCGACGCTCTATATAATTAAAACGATCGATGAATTTGCGGTTTGTACGTTCAAGTGCGTTCTCGGCATTTATGCCGTAAAGGCGCGAAACGTTTATCAGACTAAAAAGCACATCTCCCAACTCTTCTTCACGAGAAGCTTGGTTGTCTGACCGGAGTTCTTTTTCAAGTTCACCGATTTCCTCTTTTACCTTTGCCCAGACATCTTCACGCTTATCCCAGTCGAAGCCCACGTTTGCGGCCTTTTCCTGAATGCGCTCGGCCTTTATCAGGGCAGGAAGCGCGGCAGGCACACCCGACAGCACTGTCTTGTTTCCGTCTTTCTCTTTTAGCTTTATCTGTTCCCAGTTCAGCTCGACGTCGTGTGCGCTTTCGGCCTTCGCTTCACCAAAAACATGGGGATGGCGGAAAATCAGCTTGCGATTAAGCTTGTCCGCCACGTCATATATATCGAAATCGCCTTTCTCTTCGCCAATTTTCGAATAAAACAGGATGTGTAGAAGCACGTCTCCCAATTCCTTGCATATATTAGGAGAATCATCGTCCATCAAGGCTTGGGCGAGTTCGTAAACTTCCTCTATCGTGTTAGGTCGTAGACTTTCGTTAGTCTGCTTACGATCCCAGGGACATTCGATACGAAGCCGGTCGAGCGTGTCGATGACACGCCCGAGGGCTTCGATCTTTTCTTGTCGGTTATGCTGCATTATTCTGCGTTATAGGTTTTCAGACCATTATCAAGCCATAGTCCGAATTTCTCGACGTTTTCATCATAGTAGTACGGAGTCGACATGGCATCGCCATTACCGTCAAGCACTACATAGAACGGCTGGGTGTTTGCGCCGAACTTCATACGCTGCAGGTAGCTCCACTTGTCACCCACAGTCTTCAGCTTGACCTTGCGGCCGTTCTCTTCGACTTCCATCGGTTCGGCAAGCGCCTTCTTGTCGTCAACCATAAGCTTGATAAGCACATAGTTTTCAGTTATAACCTTGCTTATGACATCGGTATCAAACACTGCGCCTTCCATCTTACGGCAGTTGACACAGCCATATCCCGAGAAGTCGATAAGCACCGGACGACCTTCGCGGGCTGCAAAGCGCATGCCTTCGTCATAGTCGTCAAACTCGCGGAACTGATCACCTTCATAAAGGTTGAAATCCTGTGTGAAAAGCGGCGGAACAAATGCGCTGACACCTTTGAGCGGTGCACCCCACATACCGGGGAGCAGGTAGACTGCCATAGCCAGCGATGCCAGTGCCATGAAGAAGCGGCCTATCGACACATGTTCGAGCGGCGAATCGTGGCTGAAGCGAAGTTTGCCGAGAAGGTACATTCCGAGGAGGATGAACATAACCACCCAGAGTGCCACAAAAATCTCACGGTCGAGGATATGCCAGCCATAAGCAAGGTCGGCCACCGAGAGGAATTTGAGTGAGAGTATAAGTTCGAGGAAGCCGAGGACAACCTTGACTGAGTTGAGCCATCCGCCCGAACGCGGCATCTCTTTAAGCATCGAAGGGAATATCGCAAAAAGCGTGAAGGGTATGGCGAGAGCCAACGCAAACGCTCCCATTCCGATTGCCGGACCGGCGTAATTGCCCATAGTGGCAGCCTCGACAAGCAGGGTGCCGATAATAGGACCGGTGCAGGAGAATGATACAAGCGTCAGGGTGAACGCCATGAAGAAGATGCTCAGGAGGCCGGATGTGCGTTCTACCTGCGAATCGGCGCTGTTGCTCCACTTCGACGGAAGTTTGATGTCAAACGCGCCAAAGAACGATATAGCAAACACTACAAGAAGCGCGAAGAAAAGCAGGTTGAAAAGAGCATTGGTCGACAATTCGTTCAGCTTGCTTGCCCCGAAGATCATTGTGATGGCAAGACCGAGCACAAGATATATGACGATTATGCTCAAGCCGTAGATAACAGCGTCGCGGATAGACTTGGATCTGTCGGCGTTCTTTTTCAGGAAGAAGCTTACGGTCAACGGTATCATCGGCCATACGCAAGGCGTGAGAAGTGCGACGAGGCCTCCGATAAATCCCCATGCGAAGATATAAAGCCACGATGCTTCCGAGACATTTACGTTAGGGTCCTCAGAACCTTCGGGGTAGACAACCGGAATCCACCAGCCTGATGCGTCAAGCTCTTTTGGCGCGGGTGCCACCTCAACGGGTGCTTCCTCTTTGACAGTGTCGGCGGGCGCGGGAGCCTCTGCGGGTGCGGCTCCGACTTTTCCTGCAAAATCAAACGAAACGCCTGTAGGGGGCAGGCAGCTGCTGTCGTTGCATCCCTGGAACCTTACTTCTCCCTCAATGGCAAAAGGACCGTCGGCGAGCACCTTGAATTTCTGAGTGAATTTCACAGAGTTTTCCCACCAGCTGAGCTTGAGGTTAAACACCTGGTCGATTTCCTCCTTGGGGGCCGGAGTAAACTGCATCGAACCTATAAGCTCGACATTTTTCAATGTCGAAAACTCAAATTTTGTGGCATGAGGGCCCCCGTCCGGAATGTCGAGGCCATACAGGTGCCATCCGGCATCAACTGTAGCCGAAAAGGTCATGACGCCTTCACGGTCGCCGGTCATTTTCATGTCGTTAGCCCACTTTATCGGCTCCACAATCTGAGCCCCGGCCGTGAATGCGACCGACATGCAGGCTACGAAGAAAAGAACAATAGCTGAAACTTTCTTGATCATTGCAATATATAAATGTAAGTTGTGATGAATGTTTCGCAAGAGTGTCATCTGACAGCTATGTCAAGCTCTTTTGTTACCGGCGGCATGCATGTCTCACCATTGCAGGCCATATATCTCACCGTACCTTTCACACGCGCTTTTGCTTTGTCTGTGATTGTGAAAGCTCGGGTGAATGTCACTGTGTTCTCCCAAAAATTCACAATTGCGCCCTGCAAAGCGTCATGTTCTTTCTTTGGGGCGGGGACAGTCTTGATGTTTCCTGTAAATTTCAGCCCGGTCGAAGCCTCAAGATTCACTGTCGTAGGCAGCGGACCGTTTTCCGGCTGCGTAAACCCGTAGAGATGCCAGCCCTTGGCAATTGAGGCTTTCATCACCAGCTCCCCGGCGTTGGCACCGGTCATCTTAACACTGAATTTCCATGTCACCGGCTGCTGCGCACCTGGCATCTGGGCCATAACTGACACAAAACAAATCGCAAGAAGCGACATCAAAAGAACTATCCTCTTCATATTTCAATATGTTATCGGTTCATTCAACAAAGTTAGACATTTTCAAACTAACATCATGCTAAAAAATCCAAAAAACGACAAATTATTAGATTTAACTCCGGCCTTCTGCCCCATATAAGGAAAAAAATGCGTAACTTTGCACCAATTATCAAACGAACTTTTTGGCTAATGGCAAAAAATAAAATTTTGTTTATTTCGCAAGAGATCGCGCCCTACCTGCCCGACACTCCTTTTTCAATTCAAGGAAACTCAGTTCCTCAGGGCGTCATCGGCGAAGGCTATGAAGTGAGAGCTTTCTTGCCCAAGTACGGCTGTATTAACGAACGCCGCAATCAGTTGCATGAAGTCATCCGTCTCTCGGGCCTGAATATCGTCATTGACGACAATGACCATCCCCTGATTATTAAGGTGGCCACACTGCAGCCTTCACGCATGCAGGTTTACTTCATCGACAACGACGATTATTTTGACCATCAGCCTGCAACCACTGTAGAGACAGATTCCGAACCGGAGCTGAACGACGAGCGCCTTATTTTTTATTCACGCGGTGTCATCGAAACAGTAAAAAAACTCAGGTGGGACCCGCAAGTTGTCCAGTGTATGGGCTGGATTTCTGCACTCGCTCCGCTGACTCTGCGCGAAAAATATGCCGACGACCCTACTTTTGCCAATTCCAAAATCGTTTATACACTGCGTAACGACGCTTTTGAAGGAACTCTTGACCCACGCTTCGTGGAAAAACTGCGTCTTGCCGGTTTCCCGGAAGAAAAACTTGCCGTACTCGGCGAAGGCCCTGTCGACTACACGTCGCTATGCAAAATAGCCATCGACAACAGCGACGCTCTGGCTGTAACCACCGAAGACATCAATCAGGAAGTGATTGAATACGCGCGACTTTCAGGCAAGCCGTTGCTTGAATATCCGGGAGAGGAACAGCTTCCTAAAGCACTCGTCCAGTTCTACCACGACCTCGGGATCGACTGATCCCCTCTCATCTCCATCACATCCTCAAATAATTCCAGAAAATGAGGCTCAAACACTTTCCTATCATCACGCTTATTGCTGCGTCTGTCCTCTGTTCCTGCGATGAGAACAGCACTGTCGGTAGCTCTCTTGTAACCGACCACGTCGAAATCATCCAGGACACCGTTTTCACCGTCACAGCCAAGTCAATTGTCAACCAGGAGATACAGTCAAGAACCATTGTACAGCTTCTCGGAAGACTTGACGCAAAAGGTTACGGACAGCTCAGTTCGGATATCGTAACGCAGTTCATGCCCGCTCAGTACCTCGACTTCACCGGTATCGATTCGTTGGTGGTCGACTCTGTACGCATGCTTATGTTTGTAAGAAACGGCGATTTTACAGGCGACTCGCTGATGCCCATGGGGGTGAAAGTGTACCGCCTCAACAAACAACTGCCATCGCCAATCTACAGCAACTTCGACCCCAAAGGATATTATTCCGACAAAGACCTGCTTGGTGAAACCATATATACCGGCAACACTCTTTACAGCGACTCGTTGTCAAAACTATCGTTCCAGACAATCTCGGTGAAACTCGACACCAAATTTGGCCGCGACCTCATGAAAGAGTACCGCGACTCCTCTAATATATTCTATTCGCCTGAGACATTTGCAAACTGGTTTCCCGGAGTGTATATCGCCAACTCGTTTGGCAACGGACGCGTGACACAGATTTCCGAAACACGCGTCAACCTCTACTACCGCTCTTTCGAGAAATGGGTCACCGATTCAACGACACGTGACACTGTGCGCAACCGCATTAACTCGTGCCTTGCCGTGACACCTGAGGTAATTACCAACAACAACCTTACTTACCGGCTCGATCAGGCACTCGTCAACCGCATCGACCGGGGCGAAGCAATAATAGCCGCACCCGCCGGGGCCGATGTGGAAATCACACTCCCCCTCCAGCAGATTATTGATTCTTATCGCAAAAAAGGAGGAGACCTAGCCGTGCTCAACTCCTTGTCAATATCGTTCCCCGTCGAAAAACTTGACGCCACCTACGATATCGAGCCACCGACAAACCTGCTGATGGTGTTGAAGTCAAAACGAAAAGACTTTTTTGCCGACAACAAACTCACCGACAACAAGACCTCGTTCTATGCCACATATAACGCAACCTCCAAAACATATTCATTCACTGATATGCGACAGTACCTTGTCGACATGCTCGACAAGAAGGAGATTGAACCCGACGACTATACCTTCGTTCTGACCCCCATCAACATAGAGCGGGAAGAAAACAACTACACTTCTATAATCACTGCAATGACACCGTACATCACCACACCGGCATTGGCAAAAATTAACGTTGACGATGCAAAAATTCGGGTCATTTATAGCAAACAAATGATAGAAATGTAGTAACTTTGCACCACAATTCAACCAGCCGCAATAGCTCAGTCGGTAGAGCATTTCATTCGTAACGAAAAGGTCGTGGGTTCGAGTCCCACTCGCGGCTCTCTAATCAGCTGATAATCTCCCGATTATCAGCTGATTTTATTTCCCAATATACCAAACAGCTATTGTAGGGACGCGATTATCATCGCGTCCGCGCCATCCAATCCCAAACTACCCAGTTTTGTTTCAAACTATCCCCAACTACTCGCTTTTCCGGGCCAACTACTCGTTTTTACAATAAATAAACGGTCGGATTACGCCTAATTAACACGCAT
>CAZAZA010000035.1:21678-26225 GCA_964489495.1 uncultured Bacteroides sp. | reverse complement strand
TCCATCTTATTGAATATCAGATATGTTATAAAACATAGTTTTTTAACCGGGTTTTTCGACATATGTCGGCAGCAATTGTTATTCGAAGGTTTTTACTTAATTTTGTCTCTTGAAGAAAAAACGAACACAACCCAGAAAAAAAATGAAAATAGCTCTTATAGGATATGGACGCATGGGCCATATGATCGAACAGACAGCCCTGAATCGCGGTCACGAAATTGTTGCTGTAATCGACACCGACAATTATGAGGAAATCGACAGCGACGCATTCCGTTCAGCCGATGCCGTAATAGAATTCTCCGTTCCCTCTGCAGCAGCCGACAACTGCTTGGCCGCGCTAAAGCAAGGTGCAAAAGTGGTAAGCGGCACCACGGGCTGGTCCGACCGACTTTCCGAAGTGCAGTCATGCTGCAGTCAGGACAGCCGTTGCGCGTTTATGTGGAGTTCAAACTACAGCATCGGGGTGAACCTGTTCCGCCGTATTGCAGCTTACGCATCCAGACTGATGTCGACTGAGAGCGCCTACAGACCTTCGCTTCACGAGACCCATCACATTCACAAGCTCGACCACCCGAGCGGTACAGCCATAACCCTGGCCGAGACAGTTATTGCCAACGACCAGCGCCTCACCAAATGGAGCGAAGAGTCCGGGGACGAATCAATACTTATTATCACGCATACGCGCGAGGGAGAAGTCCCGGGCATTCATACTATATCGTGGGAATCCCCTGCCGACACCATTTCAATCACCCATTCGGCCAAAAGCCGCGAAGGATTTGCCCTTGGTGCTGTAATGGCCGCCGAATGGCTTTCGTCACATACCGGCGTCCACTCAATCGACGAGATGATCGACGACCTTACAGGCGAGAAAATGTGTTGAGACACAAAAACTCCTCTTTTTTACTCTTTTATTGGAAAAGGTTTGCCGCTATGGAAATAATTGGATAACTTAGCGACCGAAACCATTACACTTTAATCATGATTAATCCACATCGTTATTGTGTCATAATGTGTGGAGGGATCGGCAGCCGTTTCTGGCCGTACAGCCGTTCGGCAGAGCCAAAACAATTCCTCGACATACTCGGTACGGGCCGCTCCCTGCTGCAAATGACTTTCGACCGTCTGGCCCCGACCATACAGACGGACAATATATACATAGTGACCAACGAAAAATACGCAGGCCTGGTCAAAGAACAGCTGCCCGGGATAGACTCGTCGAGAATACTATGCGAACCGGCCCGACGCAATACAGCCCCCTGTATAGCATGGGCTACATATCATATCGCCGCCCGCGATGCGGACGCCTCGATATTGTTTACCCCGAGCGACCACTTGATCACACGCGAGCATATTTTCACCGACTGCATCATAAGGGGATTTGAGTTTGTGGAAAATAAAGACGCCTTGCTCACTTTAGGCATCAAGCCCACACGCCCGGAAACCGGATTCGGATACATACAGATAGGCCACGAAGTGACCCCGGAAATCAACAAAGTGAAAACGTTCACCGAAAAGCCTGACTACGATCTGGCAAAAGTGTTTGTCGAAAGCGGGGAATTTTTCTGGAACTCCGGGTTGTTTATCTGGAGTGCGGCATCAATCAAAAAAGCCTTCATGACCCATACGCCCGACCTGATCAAGGTATTTGAAGATAACGCCGATATATTCGGGACCCCCGGAGAAGCAGGATTTATCGAAACAAATTTCGCCTCATGCCCAAGTATTTCCATCGACTTTGCCGTAATGGAGAAAGCCCAGAACGTATATGTGGAACGTGCCGACTTCGGATGGTCGGACCTCGGCACATGGGGCTCACTTTTTGAGAACTCGCCTAAGAACAGCGAGCACAATGTGACGCATAACTGTCAGGTGATGGCATACGACTCGGAACGCAACATATTCGTAGTCAAGCAGCCTGACAAACTTGTGATAGTTGACGGAATCAACGACTGCATCGTTGCCGACACCGGCGATGTGCTGCTCATATGCCCTCGCGGCGACGAACAGCGCATCAAGCAGATTGTCAATGATGTGAAAATACGATTCAACGACCGTTACATCTGATATGACCCGGACAGGCATTCTAATATATTTGACAATTGCAGCGGCCGCAGCCCTTTTGCTCCGGCCACTGCGGTGTGAGGCACAAATTATATCAATCCCTGAGGAAAAAATCAACACCGACAGCGTCCGTCGAGCATTCGATGACGCCCCCTACTTCGGGCTGTACAAGGACAATTACTTTATATTCGGAACTGCCGTCGGCGAAAAACCCACGAAAAAGAACTCAAACGTAAAGTTCCAGATTTCAATCGCCCAACGTCTGACACGTTCGACGCTGCCCTGGAACACATATCTGTATCTGTTCTACTCGCAAAAGGTGTTCTGGAATGTACTTGAGAACTCCATGCCGATGACCGACCTTAACTTCAACCCGGGCATCGGTCTCTGCAAGCCGTTGTTCGTCAAAAACAAATTCATAGGCAAGTTTTCACTCATACTCGAACATGAGAGCAACGGTCGCGACGGTATAGCGTCGCGGTCGTGGAACAAAATATCATTCGCCGGGTCAGTAATGATTGACCCCGGCTTTCTGGTACATGCAAAATTCTGGATACCGATTGTCGACGGCATGAACAACAAAGATATCCTCGACTATAGCGGAATCTACCAGATGGGTACTTCGTTCACACTCCCCAACAAACGCTTCGGAGTATCGGTAATGCTTACAAAACGGCGCGGCTGGAAAATGAACTACAATACGGTCATTGAGCTGAACTACCGGCTGTTCAAGCGCGACAACCAATACATGTTTCTTCAATATTACAACGGATACGGCGAAGGATTGCTTGCCTATAAGGAATTCCATTCGGAGCTGCGCGTAGGCATAGTGATAAAGCCGCGGCTTTTCAGCGAATATTAACGATAACAGTAATCAATCAACCTCATCGGGCCACGGACATGGCTGACCGGTGGCTTTGAAACTTGGCCGGCACGCATTCATGCCGCGCAGTTGCGAGCCCAGCTCCCGCGACAGGCTGTCAGTCACCTCCGGATAACGGGCGGCACAATTGTCCTTTTCCCCGATATCGGCCGGTATGTTGAAAAGTTCCTTGCGTCCCGTCTCATAGTAGTACACCAGTTTCCACTCATCTTTGCGTATCGCGCAGTTAAGGTTTATCCCCGGGCCGTCATTCCCCCATATATTCGGGAAATTCCACACCAGCGGACGCCCCGGGGCTGTGGAGCCGGTCTGTCTCAACATAGGCACGAAACTCACGCCGTCGATCGGATCGGCGCGGTCGTAATCCTCTATTCCGGCCATCTCAAGTATTGTGGGATAAAAATCCTCAATCATCAGGTAATCGCCACACTCCGAACCGGGTGCCGTTACCCCGGGCCACGACACTATCATAGGCTCGCGTATACCCCCTTCGTAAAAAGAGCCCTTGCCGCTGTTTAGAGGATAATTCTGGGTGAAAAGCTCACCCTCGCGCCACCCGGGATCGGTAGCGAGTCCACCGTTGTCACTCATAAACAAAATGATCGTATTGTCTGTCTCGCCGTTGCGGTCGACCCAATCCATAAGGTCGCCGAGACTCTTGTCCATGCCCTCGACCAACGACGCATATGCGGCGTCTTTCTCCGACAGGCCGCGTGAAATATACTTGTCGTAAAACCGCATATCCTTGTCTATAGGGATATGTACGGCATAGTGTGCCATGTAAAGAAAGAACGGCTGGTTGTATGCCTTGGCCTTGTCGAGAGCCTTTATGGCCTCGCGTGTAAGGGCCTCGGTTGCAAACACACCGGTGCCCCAGTAACGTTCAAGTCCGGGGATAGCATTGAGCGCATATGGCTCGCCCTCGGGCGTGTGGCCGTAATTGCGTTCGCTCAGATAGGTGGCCAGACCGCCGGCGGCGTGGCCGGCTATATTGACCTCAAACCCCCAGTGACACGGGTTTTCACCGGGGGTGTCTATAGCTCCGAAATGGGCCTTACCGCAATGGATTGTGTTGTATCCCGCATGACGAAGTTCGTCGACAAAACATCCCCTATGGACATAGGTCAGAGGAGTACCCCCGACACGCGACACCCCGTTCAGGTTCCATCCGTCAGTGCTCACTGTCTGACTCGTCATGTCGGTGTTCTTGTTTTTTTCCAAAGTCCAGTTGGTGACACCGTGCCTTGCGTTATTCACGCCCGTAATCAAGCTTGCGCGGGTAGCCGAACTGATGCTGCTGGCATACGCCTGCGTAAACTTCATTCCCCTGGCGGCGAGACGTTCCATATTGGGTGTCTCATACATATCATTATAGCGGGTACGATGTGTCCAAAAGGGCACCGACGTGTCTTGCCAGCCCATGTCATCAACCATGAAAAGAATGATGTTAGGACGTTTCGGTTCCGTCATATCGGCATGAAGTGCCCCCGTACCCACGGCCATAACCGCCATCAGATTTATAAAAGTTTTGTTCATATGCACAAAGTTAATTATAATCTGACAAAACCGAAAATCAAGCATCTTTACGGCATTACCGCATTTT
>CAZAZA010000035.1:0-21668 GCA_964489495.1 uncultured Bacteroides sp. | reverse complement strand
AGATTTACTATTTTTTAACGCGATTACCTGAGATTTATAGCATTTTATTTGTAAAGCATAAGCACAATGCTTAATTTTGCGAATTATTTTTCGATAATATTTTGATCACATCAAAGCCTCTCGAAGATTCTTTTTGGCAAAATATTTATAAAATTGTTTAGACTTCAGTTTTTGTGAATTCCTTAATGGGACGTCGCTATGAGTGTCTGGACAATTCCAAATTCGGCATATCATTTAACAACCAATCATTATTTTATATCTTATGAGATCAATCAGACTTATTGTTGCCATGCTGACAGGTTGGCTATGCATGTTTTCTGCATCAGCAGAAAACGATGTACAGTTAATCGGTTTCATGGAAGCAAATGCGGAATGGCTTGATTCCGCAGATCCCACGGCAGCCTATGGCTTCTATGGGTTCAGTCCCACAGGCGAAGGCGGATTCAAGCCTCTGTCTCCGACCGGTCCCGACAATACATGGGCCAATTGCGGCGGCATTTATGTGAACGGAAAATTCTATTGTTATGACGTGTACGGTTCATGGACCAACTACACTCTGACCTACCGCGTCATCGATGCCTCGACATGGAATGTCATTGACTCCAATTCGTTCAACTTCCGATATTCCGACTCGACAAGCGAGGAATCAGTCAATGCCCGCAATATACCTACCGGCATGGCATACGACCCCATAACCGAAACGATATGGGCCGTGACACACGCTTACGCCAACACCGAATCAGTGAAACTGTGCAAAGTCGACACCGAAACCGGGCGACTTATAGTTGTGGCCGACCTCCCGGCAATACGCATTGCGGCCTGCAACGGTCAGGGCACGCTGTACGGCATAGGACTCGACAGCAAGCTCTACACTGTGGGCAGCGACGGCACATGCACCGAAATAGGCTCTACAGGCTTCTATCCTTCAACCGATTCCGAGCTCAAGACCGGAGCCACGATTGATTTCCGCACCGGGAAAATGTACTGGTCTTGTTACGGCTTTTCATCGGAAGAAGACCGCAACTGGAACCGCAATGCCGTGAACGCCCTTCTTGAAATTGATGTAGCTACCGCACAGACCAAGGTGCTTTTCAATTATGGAGCGTCACAACGGTTCAGCAGCCTCACGATAGCCAATGTGCACCCTTCGGCTCCGGACAATGTCACCGACCTGACCTATACACCGGACGACTCGGACATCGCCAAAGGCGTCTTATCGTTTACAGTGCCTTCGGTGACATTCGGCCAGACACCTCTCACCGGAGAGATAAACATCATCGTGACACTCGACGGAAATGTAGTGGAAAACCGTACGGCAACCCCGGGCGAGAAATACTCGAAGTCCCTGGAAAACCTCTCAAACGGCACGCACTACCTGACGGTGAAACTCTCCGCCAACGGCCATGACGGCTCCGTATCCTCCACAACATTCTACGTAGGGGCCTATGTGCCTGACAAGGTGTCCGACCTCACGCTAAGCTACGACAAAGGAACTGATTCAGCTGTCCTGACATGGAGCACTCCGGCCGACGCAAACGGCGGCAGCGTTGACACACGTAATCTCCGTTACAAGATCGAACGCATGCCTGAAGCGACAGTGGTGGCACGTTCGGCAAAAGGCAACACTTTCAGCGAAAAAGCCACATTCCCCTGGAACGCACATTATTATAAAATCACGCCCTATGCAGGCAGCGAAACCGGACCGACATCAAGCTCTAACACCATTGCTTTCGGTGCCCCGCTCGAGCTCCCCTTCGAAGAGGGATTCGACACTCCGGCATCGTTGAACGCTTTCACCCGAATTGACGCCAACGGCGACGGCAACGGCAGCGACTGGGACACTCCCGAGTGGCTGTATGACGAGCAGTATGGCTGCGCGTTCTATTACGGCAAGCGTGACAAACCCGCCGACGACTGGCTCATCACTCCCTCGCTGAAATTTGAAGAGGGAAAGGTGTACAAGCTCACGTTTGATTACTACGCCTATTATGGCTATGGCAGCAAATTCCGCGTTGTGGCAGGATCACAGCCTGATGTGGAAAATATGGATTTTGAAATCCTGTACAAAGAGACTGTCTCAAGCTTCGCCGACCGCCCCGGCATTAACGAAACCGTTTACTTCGCCCCCCGCAAAGGCGACAAGTTCATCGGATTCCACCATATCTCGGAGACAATGGAGCATCTGTCAATCGACAACATTGCAATCGAGGAATATTGCTCTGCAGACATCCCCGGAAGAGTCGAGAACCTTGCCGCACGCAAGGTTTCGGATACCGAAGTCTCAATCACCTTCACCCTGCCGACACTCTCCGCCGGTCGCGGTCCGCTTCAGGGACCTCTTACCGTCAGAATATACAAGGATGGCGGCTCAGACCCCGCAGCCACTTTCACCGGCAAGAATCCCGGAGACAAGATAGAATGGAATGACACCGACGTGTCACCGTCGCTGCACAATTATCTTGTGAGAGTGTCTAACGCCGCAGGCGACGGATTCACCTCCGAGGTTTCCATCGACACCCACAAAGGCACACCCGTGGCCGTGGCCTCGGTACGTGCCACACTGGTCAACGACAGTCAGATTTATCTTGAATGGCCGGCTTCGACATCCGAATCCGATGAACAAGGGCGCCCGGTCGACGTAAGCAACATCCGGTATCTCGTCTATAAACCTGTGCCCGATGCCGACGGTAACATAGAATACCGTATTATAGCACGCGACCTCGACGTATGCCACTTTATCGACGGCAATCCTCGCGAAGGACTTGGCGAAGGGCCACAGTATGTCTACTACTACGTAGCTCCGGTCAACGGTGATGACGAAGGCTATGCCACCGCCTCCAACTCTCTGATGCTCGCCGAGGGCAAGGTTCTTCCGTTCGCCGAATCGTGGCCTTACCAGACTATGGAAAACGGCACATGGTATCGCGGCACCGGATACAACGCTACCTGGTACATACGCTACAAAGGCTATGACCCTCTTACCGATGCCTACGACGGAACAGGCGTGGCAAGCTGTGAGACCAACCGCGACATGCCGTTTGGAATGGGGACTCTCCTCTCGCCCCGACTCGACCTCACCCTCGTTCAGTCGCCCTCTGTCACCTTCTACATGTATCAGTCGCCCGAATATGAAAGCGGCATTCAGCTTGCCGTAGGTGTAGACACAGGCGACGGACAGCAGCACCTCATTTCAGGCGCTCTGTACGATGCCCATGCCGACGTAGCCGGATGGCGCGAAATCACCGTACAGCTTGACGGGTTCACCGACTGCAAGTCAGCTTCGGTAGCTTTCTACGGTTATGTGACACCAAACAACACTATCCATATCGACAATGTCAAGGTCGAAGGCACGGCCAACAGCAAGGAAGTGGCCCTCGCAGGCATAATAGCCCCCTCGCAGGCTCGGGCAGGCATACCCGTAACATTCGATATCGATGTGGCAAACAAAGGCGACGTGGCATCCGGCAATTTTGTCGTAGAGATGCTGTCAGGCGACAGCACGGTTGCAACCGCGAACGTTTCCCAGGTTAAGCCCGGTGAAAAACAGACCGTTTCATTCACCTATACCCCATCAGACGAAGATGCCGGAAAAATACTTGACCTTGCGTTCAGCATCAAGGACGCACATAACTACGACACCAACACGGCCAACAACATCCTAAATTCAAAATTAGAGGTCAAAGAGTTCAATTCATGCCGCGTGTCATCTCTTGACGGCGCTGTCACAGAGAACGGTGTGGAATTGTACTGGAACATCCCCGACCAATCAGAATTCGATGAAACGGTTCTTGACAATGTCGAAAGCTATAAGAGTTTTGCAATCGACAATGTTGGCCGCTGGACTATGTTTGACGGCGACAAGGGTTACAACTACCTGATGTCCGACGGAGCCGGCGGCACATTGGAATGGGACAACTGCCGCGAACAGCAGGCTTTCATCGTCTTTGACACGACATCATTCGAGGACTCGTTTGACGCATATCCCGTTTCAGGCAAGAAATACTTCGCTGCATGGCCTTCGGCCACTACCGCGTCCAACGATGACTGGCTCATCTCTCCGGAACTGCCCGGGTCAGCACAACTGATCTCATTCTACATACGCTCACTGAAAGACGGCAATGATGCAATAGAAGTGCTTGCCTCGGCCTCCGGCACCGACACCGGGTCGTTTACCAGCGTTACCGGTGCCAGACCTGTCAAGGTAGGTGCCTCCTGGACACTGTTGCATTTTGCTCTTCCTGAAGGCACACGCCATTTTGCCATCCGTTATATCGGCAAAAACGGTGAGGGTGTGATGATCGACGACATAATGTATTTCGGAACACCGATATTCGTCCCCGACGGTTACATTATTTATCGCAACGGCATACGCATCAACAGCGAACTCGTCAAGGAGACCGGCTACACAGACACCGACCTTGAGGAAAACACCGCTTACCGCTATGCAGTGGCACCGGTAGTCAACGGAGTCGAAATGGACAAATCCGATGAGCTCGTACTGGAGACCAACAGCTTAGGCTCCGTCGGTTCTGAATCGACAATCAGCATCCACGCCGTAGAGGGAGGTATTGAGGTAGCAGGAGCAGAAGGATGTCAGGTGAATGCCTATGCCATCGACGGCAAATGTGTAGTGTCCACTATCGCCACCGAACGCCAATTCATACCTCTCGATCCCGGCACTTACATTGTAAGCGCAGACGCTGTCCGTCTCAAAGTGATAGTCAGATAAACAACAAAGCATATAACAATGAACAAAAAAATACTGTCAATCATAGCACTCGGGGCAACCGTATCGTGCGCCCTCGCAACGGGCGTGTTTGCAGGCCATCCCGAATTTATACGCTCGTCATCGCGTACGTCGACCGTTACCGGCGACACAAAAGATGCCCGCACAACCTCACTGAGGACGGCTGCCGCCGTTGCGCCGGCCGTTATGTCAGCCGTCGCCGCTGAGACCGACGAGCCTGTGATTCTCATTGATAAAGCTCCAGCTTTTCAGGAAAAGATCTCCAGCTACGTGGTCAACGACGTTGACAATGACAATTACACCTGGACAATCGAGAACAACACATGGGATGCATACTCTTTTCTTGAGATTTATCCTTATTACAACGGTAACGATTTGAACGACTGGGTCTTTATACCGTTTGAAGTGCCTGACGGGGGCGGCCGGCTCTCTTTAAGTATGCTTGCTTCCACATCCTACTCCGACGGTCACAGTTTCAAAGTCTGCATCGGAAAAGATTCCGCCCCTGACGCAATGACCTCCGAACTCGCCTCATGCGAGAATTACGGCACCAGCGGTCTGGGATGGAATACTGTGAAAGAACCTGTCAAAGGCTCTGCCACCGTCACCGATGGAGGCAAATACTGGCTCGGCATACATGCCACGTCCAATAAGGATGCATACAAGCTGCGTATCCGCGACATCATGCTCACATTGTCACCGGTAACTGTCACCCCTCCCGCGCCTGTTGGCGAAGTATTCTCGATGCATCCCACTGAAGAGGAATTCAGGTCGTGCACCGTGATCGACGGCAACAGTGACGGCTGCTTGATCTATTATGATGTACATGAAGGGATTGACGGCACCGTTTACGACTGGCCGATAGCCTACAACAACCGCACGACACCGTCAGCTACCGCCGATGCCGACGAATGGATCATAACACCGGCTGTCACCCTCACCGAAACCGACCGCCTCTACACTGCAAGCATCTATGCCAACCCCACCTCTACATCCACTACCGAATCGTTCCGGATTGTCATGGCAAAAGCAGCAGATATCGAAAGCATGCGGGCAGGTGTCGTAGTCATGAGCGAGCCGGCGGTGTCAGCGAGCGACTATCAGGCCTTCTCATCCAAATTCGGCATTACCGAACCCGGCGAGTATTATTTCGGTATCCACATCAACTCCCCGCTTGAAAACGGATGGCGACTTATGCTGCGCGACTTTACTGTATCGCTCACCGACTTGTCTTCCGCTATCCCGGGCGGATGCACCGGCCTCACTCTCGCACCCGATCCCTCCGGTGCACTTCAGTTCACCGCCGAATTCGACCTTCCCGCCACTTATATCAACGGCACCCCGATTCCCGCGTCTAAGACCGTAGAGGCCGAAATATCAACAGGCACTGTCACCGAGACAGTTTCCGGAATCCCCGGGCAGCACATCGCCAGAACTGTACGGGCTTCCGACGGTTCGAATGTCGTTACCGTTACTTCATTTAACGAAAACGGCAGAGGTATTGAAGTGAAAGGTGTGGTGGTTTGCGGCATAGGAGTCCCGACTGACCCGGTCGTAACTTCGACGGTCAGCGATGACAATATGTCGATCACACTGAAATGGGATCCCGTCACCCAGGGGGCTGACGGCGCTGTGTCGAATCCCGAGACCACGGTTTACAACATATATCAGTACACTATAACTGAAAACGTAGGCCAATGGGTACGCTTCAGCAAAGACCTTACGGAATGCAGCTTCACCTTCACCGCAACCGACACCACACAGCAGCTCTATCAGTTCATGGTATCAGCCCGGAATGAAAAAGGTGAGAGCCAGGGAGCAATCGAATCATTTGCCGCGGCTATGCTCGGTACACCCCATGAGATACCCGTCAGCGAGACATTCCCCGGAAAGCAGATGAAATATGCCGGGTTGCTCATCGACTACCCCGACGAGAATTACACCGCCGAGTGGGCCCTTGACAATCCGTCGGCAGTAGGCGCTACCGACGGACCGGAAGCCGCGCTGATGTGTGTTACCATAAACGCAGACGGTGTGGGTTACGGTTATGTCGAGCTGCCAAAAATCTCAACAGTCGGCTGCACGGCTCCGCGAATACGGCTCCTGACCCATATCAGCTCACTCACGCCGGAAACTATTGTCCGGATACATTCTACCGAAGGCCGCGGAAACGGCGAGATTCTCGGGAATATATCATCGGCTTCCGGTGATGGCTGGACCGAGATAACCTACGATATACCCGAAAGGTATCAAAACAAAAACTGGATTGTAATCAGCCTTGACGTCAAATGCACGACCCTGGGACAGGCGTTTGTCCTCGGGGAATACAGAGTCAGCGAAAGCGTGGCCGACGACCTCGCCATGACGCAGCTGTCCATGCCTTCATACGTTTATCTGGGCGACGACATACAGTTCAGGGCCACACTCCAGAACCGAGGCACAAATTCCGCCGTCACTCCCGAACTTAATGCCGTAATAAGCCTTGACGGAGAATCTGTAAGCACAGTCGCTCTCACATGCGCTCCTGCTACCCTTACCGAAAATCAGACAGCCGAATACACAGGCACTCTCCACATAGGGAAAGCTGACATGGCCGGACATGACTTCACTGTCGAGGTCACCATTCCCGGCACCGACTCAGACCTGTCAAACAATACTGTCTCCGGTGCGTTCCGTGTGGGTCTCGGCGATCTGCCCGTAACCACTGACCTTCAGGCAGACGGAACCCGTGGCGATAAAAATGTGTATCTTTCATGGTCCGACCCGTTTGCCGGCGGCTATGTCGACAGAATCGAATCGTATGCCCACGGCTGCCACGACTATAATCTTGGCGAATGGAAGAACATCGATTTTGACAAAGCCTACACCTACACCTCTGAGAATTTTGATATTCCTGATCCGGGCACACCCAAGGCTTTCCAATCGGTTAACTCCATACTCAGCGGCATTGAGGCGCAAGGAGGCATGGGTCAGCCTTCCGGCGACTCATTCCTCATGGCATTCTCACCTCAGGAAGCCGAAGCCGACGACTGGCTCATCTCTCCGATGGTCAATGGAGGGTCGACCCTCTCGTTCTTCATTACTTCGCTCTCGGGCTACTACACAGAGAGGGTCGAAGTGATGGTTTCTGCCACGGATGATGATCTCGATTCATTCTCCACACTCGACCGTTTCGATCTCAACTCGGCCGGCTGGGCTCAATATTCCTGCACTCTGCCGGATGATGCAAAGTATTTCGCCATACATTACATCAGTAACGACATGTTCGGAATATGTATCGATGACATCGCATACACACCCGCCGTGCCTACGGTTGAAATCACCGGATGGAACATCTACCGTGACGGTAAACTGATATGCTCTGACACCCCTTCTACGCTCTTTACTGACCAAATCCCCAATTTGAACGCCACCTACACCTATAATGTGGCGGCCACCGGCACACGCAAAGGCATAGCTATGGAATTCCCGCTTTCAGCAACGGTCAAATATGCTAATCCCGCATCAGTCAATCTCGTAGACGCCAACAATCATAAAGTTACCGTTGAAAAAGGAATCGTCACAATAGAAGGCTGCAGCGACAGAACTGTCGAGATAACCGACCTCCGAGGCGCAACAGTCAGTCTGACCGACTCAGCGCCCGACCGGATGACCGTAAGCCTCGCCCCGGGCTTCTACATAGTCACCGTCGATGGCAAAGCCAATAAGGTGCTCGTACCCTGACCAATCCGTATTTTAAACCTATGATAATGCTGTCACGTAGCCGATTACGTGGCAGCATTCTTTTTATCATTCCGTAAAAACGCACGCTGTGTTATATAATTTTTATAAAATGTAATTAATTTTGGTTAACAACCAACGTTTATTAGCGATATTACAATTATATTTGCTAAATTTTTTTAAATTTAATAACCAATAACTTACCTTATCATTTTTATGAACCGCATTGGGATTTTTCTAATTACCTTGCTGATGGCCGTGATTTCAACAGCCGCACAATCTGTCGTAAAAGGCACGGTGTTCGATGCTGCTGATGATTCTCCTATTGTAGGAGCCTCTGTCATGCTTGCAGGAACGTCGGTCGGTACAGCAACCAACCTTGACGGTCAATTCGCGATCAATGCAAAAATTGGTCAGACTCTCAAAATTTCATTTGTAGGTATGCGTGAAGTGAGTGTCAAAATCGACTCTCAGAACTTGACCATCCGCATGGAATCCGACTCTAAAATCCTCAACGAAGTTGTAGCAGTGGGCTACGGAGTAACAAAGAAACGCGACCTCGCGGGAGCCGTGTCACAAATCAAGCCTGAAAACATCAATCCGGGTGTGATTGTCAATACAGCCGAGCTGATTAAAGGCCGTGCTGCCGGTGTACATGTTCGCCAGACTTCAATGGAGCCCGGCGGCCTCATCACCGTGCGCGTCCGCGGAGCCTCGTCAATCAGCTCCGACAACGACCCTCTGTACGTAGTTGACGGACTGCAGACATCAGGCGGTCTCGACCTCAACCCTAACGATATCGAGTCAATTGAGATCCTTAAGGATGCCGCAGCAACGGCAATCTACGGCGCACGAGGTGCCAACGGTGTTGTAATCGTCACGACAAAGCGTGGAAAAGCGGGCAAGTTCAATGTCACTTATTCCTACGATCTCGCCGTCAAGTATCTCCACAATCCTTACGAACTCATGGATGCCCAGGACATCATGTCCACAGCCATGAAACAGTGGGAAGAGAATGGTTCAAGCGGAAACCCTCCCTACACTGAAAAACAGCTCTCTTACAAGGGCAAAGGTACAGACTGGTTTGACGAACTGACCCGCAACTCCACAACTCAGACCCATAACGTGCAGGTAACCGGCGGTTCCGACCGCCTGAATGTGGCTGCATCATTCTCCTATACCGGTGATGAGGGTATTATCCCGAACACCAAATTCGACCGTATGACAGCACGCCTGAATGCCGATTTCAAAATTTCCGAATACGTCAAGGCAGGTGCCACTTCCTATATTTCCCATTCATCAAAGAACTATCTGAATATGGGAACGACGGTATCGACTGACAACACCATATATAACATATTTAACGCAAGCCCCCTCACCACAAGCAGTCCCGAGGGTATAAACGTGTTTGGAGAGAAAGGTCGCCGCAACGGTCTTTACGATGACATTATGGACCGCGACTTCAAGAATACCACCGACAACGCCAACTTCACAATATGGGGAGAAATCAAATTCCTCCCGCAGCTGACCGGCCGCGTGCAGTATTCTTACGCCAACACTCATTCCAAATATCAGAAATACTACGGCCGTAGCACCACGACCGGCAATGCCAACAATGGTGATGCAACTAACGAAGAAGAGACCTCCCGCTATCAGCAGGTCGACGGAGTGCTGACATATCAGCAGAACTTCGGCGATATGCATGACGTGAAAGTAATAGGCGGTACGACCTATATCAAAAATCAGTATGAGTACAGCGGAATGCAGGCCCATGACTTCACCACCGACGCTTTCGGTTTCTACAACATGGGAGCAGCCCAGGTGATTGACTGGATTGGAACTGGACGCACCGACAAGACCAACATCTCGTTCTTTGCACGTGCTGAATATGTGCTGATGAACAAGTATATTCTCAACGCAAGCTTCCGTGCGGACGGCGCGTCGAACTTCGGAAAAGGCAACAAATGGGGCTATTTCCCGTCTGTGTCGCTGGCCTGGCAACTCGGTGACGAGTCATTTATGGATTTCTGGCGTAACACTGTGACCAACTTCAAGATCCGTGCAAGTTACGGCCGCACCGGTAATGACGGCATCGGTTCCTACAAGTCACTCCGCACTTATGGATTCACCAATGTTTATCTCGGAGGATCAGACATTGTGAAAGGCATGTATCCCAATAACGCCGGCAATGCCAATCTGAAATGGGAAACCACATCGCAGTGGGATATCGGTTTTGACGCCCTTCTCTGGAACGGACTTGTCGAGGTCAACTTCGATTACTATTACAAGAAGACCACCGACCTGCTCAACCCCATCAATATCTCTACCTCAACCATGGGACTCGCCACAACCCTCGGTAACAACGGTACAATCGACAACAAAGGCTGGG
Organism: uncultured Bacteroides sp.; assembly: GCA_964489495.1. Taxonomy (GTDB): domain Bacteria; phylum Bacteroidota; class Bacteroidia; order Bacteroidales; family Muribaculaceae; genus Paramuribaculum. Next base: position 10,812 of record CAZAZA010000035.1, on the reverse strand, counting down.
AATTATTCATCAAGTACAATCCCATCTCCAAACGTGATTTCTCATGGACGACCACCCTCAACCTTTCAGGCAACAAGGGTAAGGTACTCGACATTGCAGATCCTACAGAGCTGATGATAATGCCGCAGGGCTGGTATAACTCCACCCCCTACATGCGTGTCGAAAAAGGCATGCCGTTGAGCTCAATCTACGGTTACGTCTTCGACGGCGTGATCCAGGAAGGCGAGACTTATAAGCCGCAACCCGGTTCGGTAGCCGGCCACCCCAAGTTCAAGGATCTTAACAACGACGGCAAAATTGATGTCAACGACCGCAAGATCATCGGTAACGGCAACCCCGATGTGGTTCTCGGATGGGGCAACACATTCAAGTACCGCGATTTCGACCTCTCTTTCTTCTTCGATGCAAGCATCGGTCAGGACATGCTCAATGTCAACAATATCGTGTTTGAGGACCTTGGCCGTCTGAAATCATCCATGCACCGCTGGACCCGCAATAATCCCAGCAACGAAATCCCGGCTACCACCTGGCGCAAAGATGGCGGCAACCAGTACGGATCATTTATCAATTCAAAATTCGTTGAAAAGGCCAGCTACCTGCGCCTGCAGAACATTGAGCTGGGTTACAACGTGCCCTGCGAAAAGATCGGTCTCTCGAAAGTCATCAGCAACCTGCGTATCTTCATCGGCGGCCAGCGCCTCTTCACCATCACCGGTTACTCCGGTTTCGACCCTGAGGTCAGCGTAAACGGCGCAAGCTCCATTGGACAGGGACTCGACTATTGCACCTACCCCGGTTATCGTATGTTTAACTGCGGTGCGAAAATCACATTCTAACCACCTCCATAATATCGAAAACAAATTATGAAATATAAGATTTTCCTTCTTCTCCCTCTGATGGCAGCCGCTGCGTTGACATCATGCCATGACGAGCTGGAAGAGACCGTTTACTCCAATCTGACCAACGAGACAGCCTTCACGTCGGCAGAAAATGCCCAGGCTGCGGTCAATGCGATGTATGCTCCGCTGCATCAGATCTACCGTGACCCGATGTTTCAGGCTTCGGACGGATGCACCGACGTGTGCTACGATGCTGGCGTAAAAGCGTTCGAGGTTCTCAACGACGATGCCATCTGGACATCCTCACATCTCGAAACCTGCTGGAACAACTTCTTCCAGATTACCTCCCGTGCCAACATTGTCATCGACCAGGTCGGCGCCATGGATGAGAGCATCTTCGGCGACGAATATGACAAGAGCCAGATGATAGCCCAGGCTCACTTCATGAGGGCTTACGCTTATATGGAGCTCACCGACCTCTTCTATCAGGTGCCTCTCGTGCTCTCAAGCGACGTTGATGTTGCCAGCAAACTTCCGGTGGCCAATATCGACGACATCGACAAGGCTATCGAAGAGGACCTCAAAGCGGCACTGATTCTGCCGGAGAAATATGATTCGTACGACAATGCCGGGCGCCCGACTCTCGGAGCTGCCCGCGGCTTCCTCGTACGCCTCTACATGCGTCAGGCCGGACGTTTGCGCCAGAATGGCGGCGATGCTACCGCAGCCTGGAACAAAGCCCTTGACGCCGTAAATGAAGTGTTGAAAATGGAAGGCTCGGTCTACGAGCTTCTGCCTGACATCTGGGACGTGTTCAACCCCGAAACCGATGCCACTCTTTACAACAATGAGCTGATGTTCGCTATCCGCGCCAATGACAACATTTCATCGGCGGCATGGGATCTCGGCCTGATGTTCACCAACTGGGATTACGATATGGGATGGAACCTGTTCCTCGTCCCGCTGCAGCAGTACTGGAGCTTCCAGCCCGGCGACCGTCGCGGTGAAGAAATGCTCGTGAAGGAATTCCCCAACGTCTACAACACACCCGATAACGCAATCGCTTCCTCCTACTACATCGCCCCGTCGAAGCTCGATCTCGTCGGCACCATCTCCCACAGCAACGTTGACAACGGTGCTCTGAAGCCCGGCGAGACTTATGGCACTATCGGCGAACTCTCGACCGTCTTCACCCGCAAGTATGAATATCACAACTCGTTTAAGTACACTTACCGTACGAAGAACAACATGCCGGTGATGCGATTCGCCGATATGATTCTCTGCAAGGCTGAAATCCTCAACGAGCTCAGTGGCCCGACACAGGACGCGATCGATCTTATCAACCGTATCCGCTCGCGTGCATTCCAGGATGCCGACCACGGTCTGTCACTTGCCGATTTCTCTTCGAAAGAGGATCTTCGCTCTGCCATCTGCGACGAGCGTGCTAAAGAACTCGGCATGGAATGTGTAAGACGTGTCGACCTTATCCGTATGGGCTTGTGGAAAGACCGTCTTGAGAAATATTTCGACGGCATCAAGCAGATTGCCCGCATGAGAGCCAAGAATGAGCAGAAAGATGAGACGTTCTATGACGATGACTGGAGAGTATATCCCACCGACCTCACCGAAAACGACATCCGCCGCTACATGCCTATCCCCAAGCGTGAGACTGACTACAATCCTGTACTCCGCGATGCGCGCACTTTTAAATAATCTGAATAAACAATAGCAACAAAGGCCGATTCATCATGCGGTCGTGGCTCTATGGTCTGCGCCCGACTGGTGAATCGGCTTTTTTGACTCCTATGAGAAAAATCTCTTTCACATTACTACTTCTTGCTTCACTTGCTGTGATTTCTTGCAGCAAATCAGAAAAAGAGGATCAGAGAGACGAAAAGAGCTACGTATGGGATTTCGATTCAGCCGATGGCTGGGTGTACTTCCATCAGGATACTGCTTCAATCGACCAATGGGCCATTGACAACGGCAATCTGCTGCTCACGACCCGGGCATTCACACGCGACCGTTCGAAGATGCACACTTCCGATTCTGATTTTGCCGACGGATGCTACAGGTGGCGCACCTACGTCCCCCCTATCGGCAACGGCGAACAGGTGAGCATAGGATCATGGATATATTGCGATGATCACCACGAACTCGACTTCGAGGTCGGGTCCGGAAAAGCGGATGTCCGGAAAAAGTATGGTGCCGAATCCGATCAGCTTCTGGCATGTATGACTTCTCAGGACCATCCATACGTTTCGGAATATACCCCCATCGCTCCAGGATGGCATGATTTTGAGCTGCGCCTCGACGTAATGCCTGACGGATGCTATCAGGCTACATGGAGCATAGATGGCAAAGAATGCCAAAAAATCAATCTTAACTATGGACCAGAATATGGTTTTGCCATTAATTGCAGTGTCGAAAACTTGCTGTTTATCGGCGACACCATATCACAATCCGACTATACGGCACGCTTTGACCGCGTATCGTTCGACGGAAATAAAGCCAAATCTCAAAAATGAAACCATTCAATTTTCACATATTCAGGTCATCACTGGCCGTCGTAATAATAGCGGCAAGCATGACCATGGCTCTGTCATCGTGCAGTGACGATGACGATTCTAAACAAATTATAGTGGAGGATGTGACTGTCAAATCCGATCCGGACAACGCATTGCGCTATCCTGTGACTGTAACCACTTCCGCTGATTGCGAAGTATCTCTCACCTACTGGCCGGCCGACAACCCGGATCTCCAACGCACAACGCCTGTCGCAACAACGGCGTCCTCCACAGCAAATATCGTAATTAATTTTGTCAAAGGCTCTACGGATTATGTATTTGCCGTCAATGTCAACGGCCAGCGTGCAAAGGGCCAATACCCCTTCACTACTTCTGCCGTACCACCGGAAGTACCTAAATATAATGTCATTGTCGACAATGGGGGTGCGCCGGCTGACGGATACATCATGCAGTGGCAGGCTACAAAGCCCGGTTGGCTCACGTTTTGTGACATGGATGGCCAGGTGGTATGGTACGAAAAGTTTGATCTCGCTATTCGTGTGGCTCAGTACTGCCCCGAAAATCAGCAGATATGCCTGCTGACAGGGTTTCGCGACGGCGTAAACAGCAAAAACTTCCAGCGTCTTGCCACACGGATAATAACCGTAGATTTAAACGGCAACAGGCTTGTCGACTGGGAATGTAGTCCGTCGAACGTGGATTATGCCCATCACGACATAAAGTTCACTCCCGACGGAAACCTCATCATGGTGTGCAACACCATAAAAAAATTTGACCTGACGGAATTTGGTCTTGGCAATGACACCGAAGTGTGGGGCGACGGCTTCGCAATCATCACCCCCGAAATGGAAATGGTAAGGGAGTGGAATAACTTCGATGAACTGACTCCATTCAATTGCGATACCGTCATCAAGGAAAAGGGTGCTGTTAAGGATTTTCTCCATGCCAATTCAGTCAACTGGGACAAAGACGGCAATTACTACATGACTTTCAACCGCATCAACCAGCTCTGGAAAATCGACAGCAAAACCGGCAAGGTAATCTATCGTGTCGGCCCCGGAGGAAACGTGAAGCTCGACGAGGCGGGATTCTGTTCAGGCATACATGCTGCCGTACCTCTGGCTCCCGATCGGGTTCTCGTTCTTGACAACGGCTCTGACCGGGGATATTCAAGCGCCGTGATTTATGAGGTCAATCCGACAAATATGACTGCCGAAGTGACCATGAACGTCGACTTCCCTAAGGAATACTTCTCTTCTGACCGTAGTAACGCACAGCTCATCTGCGATGACAAGATACTGATGTTCGGATCAACCCTCGGACGTGCGAACGTTTTCACTGACCTCAAAGGAAATGTGCTGAAGGTAATCTCCCGAACCGGCATTTCTTATCGTTCTTATTATTACAAAGATATTTGACACTGCATTCCCGAATGCAGGACAAAGGCGTGGAACCGTCAGGTGTATTCCACGCCTTTGTCCTGCCTAACGGCGCCAGAAAGGAGCGTAGAACAACACGAGCAACGTGAATATCTCAAGTCGGCCCAGCAGCATCTCAAACGAAAACACCCACTTGACAATGCACGGCAATGACCCGTAATTGGAGCCTGTTGCACCGTAGCCCAACCCCGAGTTTCCGATACACGACGCCGATGAAAAGAAAGAGTCAATAATGCTGTAGCCATAGCACGACATTACGAGTGCACCGGCCGATACGGCGAGCAGATATATGGTGACAAAGGCGAAGATACGCGTCATCTGCCCCTCTTCGAGCACTTTTCCGTCAAGGTCGATTCTTTTGACGTGACTGGGAAACAAAGTAAGTATGACCTGGTCACGCAGGTTCTTGATCATAGCTGAAACACGGTCGACCTTCACCCCCCCGGTGGTCGATCCTGCGCATGCCCCGCATATCATGAGCATTATGGTTATCGCCGTCGACACAGGCCCCCAGGACGCAAAGTCTGAATATGTGAAACCAGTGGAGGTTATAGCCGACGCTACATGGAAAAGCGGGGCTATGACCAACGATTCGAGCCCGGTGCTTCCACCGGCGACCAGCGTCAACGATATCACGGCCACCGACACAAGCACTATACCTGAATAAAGTCGTAATGTGCCGTTTCCTGTCAGGCTTCTCCACCGTCCGTGAACAGCATTATACAGAAGTATGAAGTTGGTACCTCCGAGCAACATGAACACCGTCACCACCGTGGCAATATAACTGCTGCCCCACGACGCTATGCCGGCATTGCGGGTTGAGAAGCCTCCCGTCGACAAAGTCGACATGGACTGGCACACACTGTCGAAAAACGACATCCCGCCGGCCATCAGCAACGGAATCATTGCAACCGAAAGCGCCCCGTACACCCCCCAGAGCGACAAGGCTGTTTTTTTAATCTGTGGATGCAGCTTGTCGTGAGTGACACCGGTAATCTCGGCATTAAAAAGCGATATACCCCCCGAACCGTTGAGGGCGGGAAGGAACGCTATCAGGAATAATACTATACCGAGGCCGCCTATCCACTGTATCTCAGCGCGCCAAAGCAATATTGACCGGCTTTGAGCCTCCACATCGGCAATGACTGTAGCCCCGGTGGTGGTGAATCCCGACATTGTCTCGAAAAATGCGTCGGTGACGGCCAGCGGCTGCTCGGCCAACACAAAAGGCAGCATCCCGAATATCGAAAAAAGAACCCACACCGACGATATGAGCAGGTAGCCCTCGCGCCTGTATATGCGTGTTGACTCATGACGGTTAAACCATACAGCCAGTCCGCCGACAAGTGCCGTGAACGATGCGGCTGCCGCAAACGCCTTCCAGTCCTCCTCGCCAAGCACGAGCGACACCACGAGGGGCAATGCCATCAATATGCTTTCAAGCAGGAAAAGCCATCCCGAAATTTTGACAAGCGAACGGTAGCGTATGTTGAGGAACTCTTTCATCTGAACAGCTTGTCAACTTTCTTTATCGTTCCGTTAAGGCAGAACACAACCACATGGTCGCCTGCCTGAATGCGGGTGTCACCGTTCACAATCATTCCTTTGCCTCCCCGCGTCAGACCGGCGATGGTCATGTCGGCAGGCAGACTGAGGTCGCGCACCTTTTGCTGAACGATCCTCGACCCCTCTCCGGCCACAATTTCCACGACCTCGGTGTCTTCAAACGCCAGGCATCGCGGCGAGTCAAGGTATGAGTCGAGCAATGTCTGATATATATGGCTTGATGTCAGCAACTTCTTATTTACGACGGCATCGATGTCAAGCGACTGAGCCTCGTCGAAATACTGTATGTCTTCTATCTGGGCTATAGTCTTGGCAGCCCCCAGATGCTTGGCCACAGTGGCGCTCACGATATTGGTCTCCGAGGAGTCGCCAAGTGCCAGAAAAGCACAGTTTTTACGTATGCCCTCCTCCCGAAGCACCGCATTGTCGCGAAAATCGGCATTTACCACGGTCACGTTGCGGTAAGCTGACGCAAAGTCGGTACTTTTCGTGCGGTCAGGCTCGATCACTTTTATCCTGTGCGACGCGGAAAGCATCGAGCATACAGCCCCTGTGATTTTACCTGTCCCGGTTATCATCACATTGTCGATCCGTCGGTTCGGGCATCCGCAAAGCGTATGCAACTCCTCTTCATGCCCCGGCGTAAATGCGAAGTAAGCCACGTCGTTAAGTTTGAATTCGTGCGAGCCGCCTGGAATTACAGCCTCACCGTCGCGTTTGATAAGCGGCACATGAAAATCGTGCGTATTGCGGCCGAAATCGGCAAGCGTCATTCCGACAACGGGCGCGTCCGGGCCTAACTTCACCGAGCATATGCACAATTCCCCGTCCGAGACACTGTGAATCGACCTAAACCCGGCATATCTGATAGAATTGGCTATCTCGCATGCGACGAAATATTCAGGATACACCATTTTATCAATGCCAAGCGACACGAAATGGGCACTGACATCGTCACGGAGAAGCTCCCCGTTGTCGATTCGGGCTATGGTAGTGCCTGCGCCGAGCCACTTGGCAAGCTCCGCGCCTACGATATTGTGGTTTTCAAACGGTGTGACAGCTATAAACAGGTCGCACCCGGGAGCACCGGCCGACACAAGCGAGTCAGCCGACACAATCTTTCCCACTGACGTTATGACATTATAACGGGTGTCGAGATTGTACAGCACCTGTTTGTCGGTGCCCATGACAACCACATCCTGATTCTCCCGGCTCAGCATCTTTGCAAGATGTATGGCCGTGTCGCCATTACCGGCAATAAGTATCTTCATGTCTGTTCAGTTAGCATCGTCATTAAACGATGGTTTTATCCTTAAACAAATTTACGCACAATATCTCGCAACCACACCCCGGTTTAACTTAAAATAAGACAAAACGGAGAATCCTCAACACACGTTCATGAAAAAATGTTGCAAATGTTGCATGATTCATCGGGAATGCCTAACTTTGCAGAAAAATAAGGGCGAATACCAGAGTGGCCAAATGGGGCAGACTGTAAATCTGCTGGTTTTTACCTTCGGTGGTTCGAATCCATCTTCGCCCACTACATCAATCAATCATCAATGATGTCCGCCGAAGCTTTCAGCTTGCGGCGGACAATCTGTTTAATATCTACAACATATTGCCATACAGATGATTGACATTTTTTAACTCTATAAGACTTGACAGTTACTTCTAAAGTTTGTAACTTTGCAGTCGAAAACAACATCGCGGGGTGGAGCAGTGGTAGCTCGTTGGGCTCATAACCCAAAGGTCGTAGGTTCGAGTCCTGCCCCCGCCACCAACAAAGACTGACTTCCAATCGAAGCCAGTCTTCTTTTTTACATGGCCCCTCCTAAACGAAAACCACCATCACTCGTTCAGGCCCATTAATAGCAAACGTCTTATTTCATTACCCCAAAATCAGGAATAGCAGCATAGATGTAACAGTATTGTCACAAAAATAAAAATTTTTATTTTGCTGTTATACAGATAATTGCATTATATTGTAACACCATTGTAATTAATTTAACCTTTATTAACTTGCAGGTTTGGCAAATAGTGTTTTTGTGCGTAACTTTGCAACGTCAACCGATAACAACCCGGTTGGCAAACGTTAAATCAACTACAAGGACTCACATTACTAACTCCCTCATAAAACGCAAAGCTATGACAACTTCCGCTAACTTCCAAAACCGTCTGATGGACCTCCAGAGCAATCTTTACAATTTCGCTCTCATGCTCACTTCCAACCGCGAGGACGCCAACGACCTGCTTCAGGATACCACGCTCAAAGCCTTGGACAATAGTGAGAAGTATGCTGAAAACACAAACTTCAAGGGTTGGGTTTTCACTATCATGCGCAACATATTCATCAACAACTACCGCCGTGCCGTGCGTTCGGCCACAGTTGTCGACCAGACCGAGGATCTCTATCACCTCAATATATGCCAGGACAGCGGCATCGACTCGCCGGAAGGCTCTTATACAGCTGCCGAAATCACCGAAGCCATCAACTCGTTCGATGACAAATTCCGCATTCCGTTCTCAATGTATGTGGCCGGCTACAAATACAACGAGATAGCCGAGAAGATGGACCTCCCGCTCGGCACCGTAAAGAGCCGCATTTTCACCGCACGCCAAGTGCTTCAGGAGCGTTTTGCCGATTATCGCTAAAAACGGCCCCCATCACTGAACAAAAGATTGTTTTTCATGGTTATATTTCTGCATCCCGCACCCCGGGATTGAAACTAAGGGTAATGATTGATTGATTGAAACTTTAGCGTCCGCGCAGCCGTAGAGGCCCCGCGGACGCAATCTTTCGTGTCACCGGTGCGTCATACCGGTGACAACTGATTTATCTATCCTTTTCATGAGGTTGATCAATAATGTCAACCGAGCCGTAAGTGATTAACGGCGATTGGTCGTCCTTGACCACGGCACGCCAAAGGCCGGTGTCGATTACAGGATTTGAGAAGTCAACCTCGACCGGCGAGACAGGTACAAGGCCGAAAAGATACCGGTGTATTATAAAGCGTGCAGGTGCGGAGTCCGACTGGACGTATACCCGTTTTGCATTTCCGTCAATGCTGAAAACGGCGTTCCCGATGTCGGCGCCGGTTTTGCCCTTGAGCGCCATAGGCAGTATCGTGAGCCTCTTGTCATGCTCCGGATACTTCAATGCCATAAGGTTGATGAGTGCCCTTTGTGAATAGTTGGGCGACAGGTTGGGCGCGGCTACGAAAGGCACATAATCGAGAAAACCGTAGAATTTGGTCGTCTCCGTGTCGACATATACGGTCCCGTCGGCCGAATCGCGGTATTGCTCTTCGACAGACAACAGGTCGCGGTTGAGTTCGTCAAGCTTTACCAGCTGGTCAACAGCAAAAAGTACTACAGCTGCACCCAACACCGACATCCAGAACGGCTTAAACCTGCCGTCAACAAGCAGACGCATCATTATGATAATGCTGAACAATTCTGCACCAAAGAACTGCCTTCCCGACACCACGCCGAATAAGAGGGTCAGCATCAGCGAAAAAACGAGTGCGTTGATAAAAAAGGCGTTACCGGCATATATACTTTTGAGGCTCTCCTTTGCAGTCAGGCATTTATATGCTACTACGGCGAGCATCATAATCATGCATTTCAACGACAGCAATGCTGTAAGGGCAGCCTCAACACCCCCCAGCTTCACACCCGAAGCCCGCATGACGGTGCCGGGCGCCAGACACAGAAACAGACCGCCTATACCGAATCCGACAATCATAACCCATCTGGCGGGGCTTAAACTGCGGAGGTTGCGAAACCAGTATATTATCAGGGCGCATCCTGTGCCTACTACATAAGCGTCGTGCGAGCTCCCCGCTATGAACGAAAACAGAAACAGCAGCGGAAGCATAAGCTTTGATTTGAATTCGCATGACCTGAACACATATATGAAGCACAATATGATGTCCCCCATCCATATATACCCTATCTGGCATGAGGGTGTCATGAGTGTCTGATACGACAGGAAGGTGAGTATCACAATGGTGGCGACACTTCCGACATTACGGAAACTCACTCCGGCAACCAAGGCAATAAGCCGGAAAAACAGCAGATAGGCAATCACATTGAATAGCGCGAAAGCCATGTGTCCCCAGATTCCGCAGAAGCCCTGCACAAGTATATGATCCAGGGCTCTGCCATTGGTGGTGAAATAATGATTGACCTGCGAAACGAGTATATCGTTTGCCGAGTCAATCGGTTTAAGATCGAGACGGTCAGTGATAACATCGCCGTTTTCAGCGATATGGTACTGGTATACGAAATCGTCGATCAGCCAGGGCGTGTTGGCCGAAAACCAATAAACGACACCCGACACCAGGGCAAGGATTAGGATTATTGTGGCGTTACGCATTTCCCGTTAATCCATAATTCGGAAGATAATACACGTAATATTTCAGCGATTTGGTGAGA
>CAZAZA010000034.1:0-26289 GCA_964489495.1 uncultured Bacteroides sp. | reverse complement strand
AGTGGTCCCACTTGGGCTTGAACCAAGGACTCCCTGATTATGAGTCAGGTGCTCTAACCAACTGAGCTATGGGACCTGTTTTTGAACGATTTTAGTTTGTCTCGTTCTTTCGGGTGCAAAGTTAGGCATTAGTTACGACTCCCGCAAATTTTTCGCAAAAAAAATTTTAAAAAAATTGAGACCACTACTCTCACGAGCAATGGTCTCGGGTGTATTAAATAGTTTCTAATCTTTATCGTGTGCAAATTTAGTAAAAATATCTTTGTGCTCCAAATAAAATTCAATTATGTGCAGCGTTTAAGATCTACACATTATTTATAATTAGGCGTGGTAATAACTTTTATCTTGCGCACCTTGTCATAAAACATTACTTTTGCATCAGTTATTGGACATAAATTGATACATATTAGCATGAATTTAGTCTCAGCGGAGAATATACCCCGGATTTTAAGCTGCATACGCAATGTTTGGCCTGTAGAAGACTCTTCGATTGACGAGCTATGCAGCATGCTCACACCTTATTCTTTGCCAAAACGATCACTTCTTGTCGAGGCCGGGTGTCAGCATGGTAAAGCTTATTTCATCGAAAAGGGGATGACACGGTCGTTCTGGATTGTCGACGGGCAAGAAATCACGACATCATTTTCAACCGAGGGAGGCATCGTGTTCAGTATGGACGAACTTTATTACGGGTTACCAAGCGAGGAATATGTTGAGACTATTGAAAACGTCGATGCTTTCAGCATTGCGATAACCGACCTTCTCAAGCTCTTTGAGTCAAGGCTCGACATGGCCAACTGGGGACGAGTGATCCACCAAAACGAATATCGACGAATACACCGGTCTCACAAAGAACGCCTCACGCTTTCGGCCCGCGAGCGTTATGAGGAATTCAGCAGACAGTTTCCGGATGTATGTCGACGGTCGCAACTGCAATATATAGCTTCTTACCTCGGAATAAGCAAATCAACTTTAAGCCGGCTACGCAGTTTTTGACACAGGGCAAATTTTTAACCAACTCTTTCTCGTAATTTTGTCCCGAAAACAAACATGTCATATGGAACAAACTTCTACTCCCCCACTGCTCAACGTGCCCGGAGCTGTCTCAAGTACAAAACCAAGATACGCGCTTCTTGACGGATTGCGAGGTGTCGCAGCTCTGTTTGTCATTCTATATCATTTTGGCGAAGGTTTTGCAACAAGCCCTGTCGACCAGTTTATGAATCACGGCTATCTTGCAGTAGATTTTTTCTTCATTCTGTCAGGTTTCGTCATCGGCTATGCTTACGACAGCCGCTGGCAAAAAGGTATGACTGCAGGACGATTCATGCTCCGACGCGTGATACGCCTTCATCCGATGGTTATAATTGCCGTGGTTCTGGGAGCGATTGCCTGGATTATTCAGGGCAGCATCCGTTGGGACGGCACGCCGATGCCTTTGTCTAATTTATTGATTGCAATTGTGCTTGGCCTGCTTCTCATCCCGACGTTTCCCGGAGCCGGGTCGGATGTGAGAGGGAACAACGAAATGTTCCCGCTTAACGGACCGAGCTGGTCGCTTTTTTTCGAATATATCGGCAGCCTTCTATATGCTTTATGGCTGCACCGGCTTTCAACAAAATGGCTTCGCGTCTATACCCTTATCTCGGCAATCGGGCTTATCGTATCAACCATGTGCAACATGTCCGGAGCCTATCACTTAGGGGTCGGATGGTCAATGATAGATTATGGATTTTGGGGCGGCTTTTTCCGAATGTCTTTTGCCTTTTCACTCGGGTTATTAATGTCGCATGATTTCAAGCCTATAAAGATCAGAGGCGCTTTCTGGATATGCACAATAATTCTTGCTGTCATTTTCTCTGTGCCTTATGTAAGCGGAGGTGATGATATTTCTATTCTGAATGCCTTTTATGATCTTGCGAGCGCAATGATATTCCTACCGCTCGTAGTGTATCTTGGAGCATCGGGCAAGACGACCGACCGGACATCTACCGGCATATGTGAGACTCTCGGACAACTGTCATATCCGGTCTATATAAGCCATTACCCCATAATGTACCTTTTTTATGCCTGGGTATGGTCTAACAATATCACAGTACAGGAGGCTTGGCCCATATGTGTGATTATATTTATAAGCATCCTGGCAATAGCATGGTTACTGTTGAAGTTCTACGATATGCCGGTACGGAGTAACCTTACAAGATTATTACGTCGGCACATCTAACATGAATCATATGTAGCAACAGAACAATCGCGGACACACTTGTGTTTTACAATTAAAATCATACTCTGTTGCTACATATGAAACCAACTAAAACCCACAAACAAGCCAATATCCAGCTCCGGCATTGTTCGTTTCGTGAATAAACTGATGCATAAGCTATCGACAACCCTCTCCCGGACTGCCCGTCAACGGCAGGCAGCATGTCTTACTTATACATTTACTTATGACGATAATACTTTTATATCTTTTCGGAGCACTTGCCCTGTCATTTCTTTGCTCAGTACTTGAAGCTGTTCTGTTATCTACTCCCATCTCATTTATCTCAATGAAAGAACGTCAGGGCGATAAAACCGCCCGTCTGATGATGGAATACAAGACCAACGTCGACCGTCCTGTCGCTGCCATTCTGACCCTCAACACCGTTGCCCACACAATCGGAGCGGCAGGTGTGGGATCCGAATCGGTAAAAGTCTTCGGAGAGGCATATTTCGGAATTATTTCCGCAATTCTGACATTGCTCATTCTTGTTTTTTCTGAGATAATCCCCAAAACGATAGGGGCTTCCTACTGGCGCACTCTCGCCATGTCTTCAACCCGTATCATTCGCATTCTGATTTTCATAACATATCCTTTGGTATGGGTATCCGAACTATTGACAAAATGCTTTTCACCTAAAATACAGCCATTGACCGTGAGCCGTGAAGAAGTAGCCGCAATGGTGAATGTTGGAGCCGACGAAGGCGTGTTCGAACTATCGGAGAACAGCATCATTCAAAATCTGCTAAAAATTGACAATGTCAGAGCCAAAGAAATCATGACACCATTCGTGGTAGTGTCAGCGGTCCCACAAACCATGACAGTCAGCCAGTTTAACGATGATACTTCTCTGAGACAGTTTTCCCGCATACCTGTCTACGACACAAGCAAGGAGTTTATAACCGGATATGTCAGGCGTGTCACCGTTCTTGAACATCTGTCAGATGACAAATTCGACACCACTATGGCCGAGATCAGCCGACCGGTTCTTTTTTTCAACGAAAGCAACAAGGTTTCACATATATGGCAGCGTATGCTGGAACGGAAAGAACACATATCCATAATCACTGATGAATATGGCTGCATGCGAGGGATTGTCACGATGGAAGATGTCATAGAGGCTATGCTCGGGGTTGAAATTGTCGACGAATTCGACAAAACTGAAGACCTTCAAGCCATGGCCCGACAAATATTCGCTGCAAGCGTTACCGGATCTTAACAACAGATGGGGGTGTCTTAACGGCACCCCCATTGCTGTCAGCTAACGTCAGAATCCATACGAAGCATCTGACGGAAACATCTGACAATTTCCGGATCACCGGTATATTTACCTTTATCCTCGCTCAGTTTACATGTCTTGCAAAAGAATGGCCACGATTCCGTAATCTTTACGTCTGTCAGTTTTATAACGATGTTCATAGGCCTGACACCGGTAAAGTCATTAGTAAAATGCGTACCTATTCCGAATGACGGCATGCACTTTCCTTCGGCATAACGCTGGACACGCAGGGCTTCGTCAACATCGAGGCCATTGCTGAACACCACCTGCTTTGTCCGTGGATCTATATTCAACGACCGGTATTTTTCTACAATCAAGTCAAGTTCCTTATAATTGTCGCCGCTATCCACCCTGAGACCTTTGAACATATTGGCATAGTCCTCTGAAAAATTAAGGCTGAAAATTCTCCACCCATAGGTATCGTACAGGAATGTACCCAAAGCTCCTCTATAAGTCTTCGACCAGGTCTTCATCGCTATATAATTCGACATCAATGGTCCGTACATCCCCGCTATGGCACAAACAAATTCATGCGCCATAGTCCCGACAGGCATCAAGTCATATTTCATCGCCAGATAGACATTGCTCGTACCGACAAACCGACCTCGATAAGAACCTTCCGAACAGAGTTCGCTCATCGCTCTGACCAAAGTGTCTTGTGCCTTGTAGGAAGCCCTTCGCCGTGTGCCGAAATCACTGAACACACATCCTCCTTCAAGCAACCGACGTGCCTTCTCGCGTGATTTGGGGTAGTAGTCCGCGTAATCCAAAAGGGCATCCTCACCTGTCATCATATACTTCAATTCAGAGATTATAGCAAGCACTTTGACCTCTAAAAGTATAGTGCTGCTCCAATTTCCTTCAAATACCACATCGAGATGTCCTTCGGAATCCTGTCTGACCGTCACACACCGCCGGTCATATCGGAATCCTTTAAGGAAATTATAGAACCACTCAGGAATGTAGCTGCATCGCCTACGCATGAAATCCACCTCCCGGTCAGTTATGACAACATTCTCCAGATAACCAATCTGCTGTCGTAATTCGTCAGCAAATCCCTTCGGATAAACCGTGTTGTCACGATCATAGAACCTGTATCTCACCTGAGCGCGTGGATAATTCTCTATTACCGCGCAACACATTGTGAATTTGTACAGATCGTCATCAGTAAAGTGTGTAATTATATGCCGCATAACAGTCGTTTTCTGATTTAAACGCATGACCTTTACTTACGGTTCGTCGGGAACATCTTCCTGACACTTAATATCATCCTGTCGACCTTTCGGTCAACCACGACAATCATGGTTGCAACCACAATCAGCAGTCCGCCAAACACCTCACGCATCGTTATCGCCTGACCCAATACAGTCACACTCAAAATCACTGCTGAAACCGGTTCCAATGCTCCAAGGATTGCGGTTGGTGTGGATCCTATAATCTGTATTGCCCTGGTCGTACACACAAGCGACAGAACGGTGGGAATGACAGCAAGGGCTACAAGATTGAGCCAGCCGGTCTTAACGGCACCAAGCGTAAGAGGGTGCCCCATCGGAATCATCACCACGAAAACAAGTGTCCCCCAACTCAACACGTAAAACAACAGCCTCGAGGTAGGTATATTTCGTATAGTCTTTGACACATTGACAAATACGATATAAAGCGCATATGTAAGAGCCGAGAGCATCACAAGCAAGCACCCTAACGGATCAGGCATTCCGCCATCCGCCTGCTTCATCAGCAAAAATAGTCCTTCGGCCATGACAATCAGGCAAAGTGCAATCGAAGGCCTGAACTTCTCATGGAAAAAGAATATCATCATCACAGCCACCATTATCGGGTGGACAAACAGGAGCGTGGATGCCACACCCGAATTCATATATTTGTAACTCTCAAACAGCGCCAGTGACGAAAATGCCATCAGTATCCCGAGAATGGCAGTGGGGCCTGCCTCATCTTTACTGATTCTAAATCCAATGCCCCTTACAGCAATCAAAAAAGCAAGCAAAGGCACACCTATCATGTATCTGAACAGCAGAACGGTGTTTGGATTCATTCCCTGTTCATACAGCGGAATGGCAAAAGCCGGATTGGTTCCGTAAGCGGCGGCGGCCAAAGCGGCTAACAAATATCCCTTAACCTCAAGAAATTTCATATGCTCCGGTTTATTGAACAACAAAGCCCGCCTCCCTTTCAACTCAGGGAGGCGAGCCAACTCAGGTCTGGGCCTGATTATTCTTAATTAAGTGTTCCGGCTTCAGCCTGCTTGATCATCTGCTCATTAGCAGTTATGTAAATAGCGACACGACGATTCTGCGCACGTCCTTCGGGAGTGTCGTTAGATGCCACGTAATCAGTCATAGGAAGCCCCTGAGCAGTAACACGCGAGGATGCGACGCCGCTGTTTATCAGATAAGTGCGGACTGCATCAGCACGACCGTTAGCCACACGTTCATTGACCTGATAAGAACCGGTATTATCGGTATATCCGAACACCTGAACGTTAGTCTCGGGATTTGCGTTCAGAGACGCTGCAAACTCTGTCAGGTCAGTCTTTGCATGTTGTGAGAGCGATGTGCCGTTTGTCGGGAAAAGAATTCCACCGTCAAATGTCACACGGATTGCCTGCAAGCCATTCTGATCCTGAACAGTCTCAACCTTTGCCTGGTCGGCAAGCTGCTGCTCGAGCTGAGCCTTTTGCTTGTCCATCTTCTTACCAATCAAAGCACCGGCACCAGCACCGACACCGGCACCAACCGCTGCACCGATTGCCGCACCTTTGCCACCACCGATCAGAGCGCCTATGCCGGCCCCGAGAGCCGAACCGCCGCCACCGCCAATCAGAGCACCTTTGCCTGTATTCGTCATTGACGAGCAACCTGTCATTGCCAGAAGGCTGCATGATATGAAGCTAATGCCTAATACTTTTAGTAATTTCATGACTTTAATGTTTTATGTTAATTTATTAAACGTCGACAAAGTTAGTAAGAATTCTTCATACTCACTTACTCTTATTACAACGAATGGTTAAAAAAGTTCGTTGCATACGATGTTTGACTTAAAAAAATTAAGGAAAAATTTCCGCAATTGATAAAATATGCTTTACTTTGCATGTCAAACAAGGCATTCAGTATGTTGAATTGAAACCAACTTACTGAATGACATAAAAATGTATATACGATGGACAAACGCAAACTTAGAATTCGCGACTTGACGTTGCGCGACGGCCAGCAATCGCTGTTCGCTACCCGCATGAGCCAACCGATGATTGATCAGCTGCTTCCTCTATACGAAAAAGCTGGCTTCTATATCATGGAAGTCTGGGGAGGTGCCGTACCCGACTCCGTGATGCGTTACCTCGACGAATCTCCATGGGAACGTCTTAGGATAGCGTCACGTCACATGAAAGGTAAATCCCTGCTTTCAGCTCTTTCACGCGGCCGCAATCTTTTCGGATATGTCCCCTACCCCAACACTGTTCTCGAAGGATTCTATAAAGAGGCTATAGCTAACGGACTGAACGTAATGCGAATTTTCGATGCCTTGAACGACATTGACAATGTACGCGATTCAATTAAGATGATAAATCAGCTCGGTGGCATCGCCGACGGTGCTGTATGTTACACTGTCGATCCAAAAGAGGAAGCATCGTCCGAACAAAGCGTCCTCGGCCGGATGAAATCGATTTTCGGTCTTGGGAAGAAAGAAACAGCCCCGAAGAAGATCTTCACTGACGAATATTTCGTTGAAAAGGCTAAAGAGATGGAACGAATCGGTGCAAAAATCATTACCCTGAAAGATATGGCCGGTCTGGTCAATCCGTCAAGGGCCGCCTCCATCATATCCAAACTCAAGGCTAACGTAAACGTTCCTGTCGATTTCCACACTCACTGCACCCCGGGATACGGACTTGCCTCATCACTAATGGCGATACTCAATGGAGTAGACATTCTCGATACAAACATATGGTGGTTCGGCGGAGGTTCAGCAGCTCCGGCAATCGAACTTATCTATATCTTCTGCCAGCGTCTGGGCATCGAACTTGAGGCAGATATGGAGGTCGTAGGCCAGATTCGCGACCGTCTGCTTGATGCACGCCACGGCCTAAAGGATTTCGACCTCGCTCCGATGCCACATTCATTCGACCCGCTTCGCGACGAACTGCCCGCTGAAATATCCAAGCTGTTCGATGATGCAATCACATATGCGAAAGCCAACAATGAGGAAGCGCTTCTCGACACCTGCCATAAGATTGAAGAATATTTCGCATTCCCCAAACCCAACCTGCTTGTCAAGGAAGCAGAAGTACCGGGCGGAATGTACTCCAATATGGTAGCACAACTTCGCACCCTCAAGTCAGAAGATTTGCTCGACGATGCGATGCGCCTGATTCCTAAAGTGCGCCGCGATGCCGGCCTCGTACCGCTTGTGACACCGACAAGCCAGATTGTCGGCAGCCAGGCAGTCAGCCTCGCAATCGACCGCAAGAAAGGAAACCCCGACTACACGACGAAGTCAAACCAGTTTATTTCGCTTGTAAAAGGCGAATACGGCCACACTCCCGCACCGATCGATCCCGCTTTCCGTGAACAAATCACTGGTTCGGCAGTCGAGAAACCTTACGATGTCAGCTCATATCGTAAACCCGAGAATCCCGAACTTCCCGAATACGACAATGTGAAGCTTGCCTCAAACAACGAGGAATATCTCCTTCTTGAGCTTCTGCCCAATGTTGCCAACGGCTTCTTGAAAAAACGCCGCGCTGAGGAATATGCCGCTCGCCATGCAGCAGATGCAGCCAAGGCCGATGCGGCTGCCGAATCACAGGCAAAAGCCGAGGAGCCAATCACGGGTCCCGTTATAACCGTGCCCATGGGAGGACGAATCATTTCGGTCAATGTAAAGGACGGCGAAAAGGTCAAGAAAGGCCAGATTCTTCTCGTGTACGAAGCAATGAAGATGGAAAACGACGTTACTGCCGACCGCGACTGCGTGGTTAAACGCGTGCTGGTACAACCCGACGAAGTTGTATCGACAGATGCAGCCGTAGTCGAGCTCGCAGAATAAAACGACTAAGGAACTCAGATTTTATCCGGGCGCACAGTTCCATTCAATGAATTGTGCGCCCGGAAATATATTGACGACCACTAATCTGAACATATGGAAGTAGTCTACGAGGACAATCACATTATAATAGTCAATAAAAAACCAGGAGAAATAGTACAGGGCGACAAAACAGGCGACACCCCTCTTTCCGAGACAGTAAAAGCATGGATAAAAGAGCGGTATGCCAAACCGGGTAATGTTTTTCTTGGAGTTGTTCACCGTCTCGACCGTCCGGTAAGCGGCCTTGTCGTGTTCGCTAAGACATCGAAGGCCTTAACCAGAATGAATGAAATGTTCCGTGAAGGGAAAGTTGAGAAAACCTATTGGGCGATCACACGCGGCACGCCTCCCGAACCTGACGGTCATCTCGTTCATTACATAACAACTGTCGAAAAATATAACAAATCGTATGCTTCCCCGACTCCGGTCAATGGTGCCAAGGAAGCGAGGCTATCATATCGGACAATTGCCCGTGGAGAACGCTATAACTTGCTTGAGGTGAAACTTGAGACAGGTCGCAAGCATCAGATACGCGTCCAGCTGGCTTCAATCGGTTGCCCCATAAAAGGCGATCTAAAATACGGAGACAAACGGTCAAATCCTGACGGGAGTATTTCGCTTATGGCAAGAAGCATCTGCTTCATACACCCCGTCAGCGGGAAAAAAATCGACATCACAGCCGCACCTCCTTCAGACAATCTGTGGCAGTCGCTCGCGGCCGAAGCGGAAACAAGGATAAAATAAAATCGCAATTTCACCGTCAAATTCTACACAAACATTTGTTGGTTAAAATATAAAGTCGTAAATTTGCAGTCGATTTCGCAATCGCTGGCAGGACAAGCAGCCTGTTATGTTGCGAGTATTGTTAACATTTTAATCTTCAAGAAAAAATGGATTTAATTAAAGTAGCCGAAGAGGCTTTCGCCACAGAGAAAAAAAATCATCCTGACTTCGGCCCGGGCGACACCATCACAGTTGCTTACCGCATCAAAGAGGGTAACAAGGAACGTATCCAGCAGTATCGCGGTGTGGTAATCCGTATCTCCGGCGAGGGTGACAAGAAACGTTTCACCGTCCGCAAGATGAGCGACAATATCGGTGTAGAGCGTATTTTCCCGATCGAATCGCCTTTCATTGACTCTATCACAGTCAACAAATACGGTAAAGTACGTCGCGCCAAACTTTACTACCTCCGTGACCTTACCGGCAAAAAAGCCCGTATCAAGGAACGCCGCGTAGTTAAGTAACTAAAACTACACACCAAACGACACAAAACGCAGCGAGAGGGTCGGCATACTCTGCAAATACAGCTCACCCTTTCGCTCCGTTTTTTTAGAAAGACAACATAACCTTCTCAACACACTCTCTCTAAACCTTAGCTACAGGAATCGTTACATCCTGTAAACCACACTTATTTTTGTTCCAATACTGTCTACACATGTTATGAAAACACGTAAATCTCGTTTCGCCCACCGGGACACTGATTTCGAGCTGTTTGTCAACAGACCTGTCTTATATATAATGCACCTAAACAAGTCAATTGTGGCAGAAGTCTTTAATGAGAACTGCCAGAACGACTCCGATTCAGCCGTATACGTATTTATTGAAACTGGGTATATGGTGTTTGACATTGACTTTGACCGACAGACAGCTCATGCGGTTTCTGGCTTTATCCTCCACCCGTCGCAGGTGTTCCGCTATGTCGATTCGTCCGACGACCTTAAAGCTTGGGCTCTTAGAATTCCCAACGATGAAATAAGCTCGGATATTCGCAACCGCCTTAACTATCTTATTCTTGATTCTTCTGCTTTTGAGTTTTCAGAGAAACAAGCTCAGGAAGCATCCGCTGTCTGCAGGATTATTTATAATAGAATTGTGGATGCCGACAGTTACCAATGGGAAGGAGTCATCAGACATCTTGCCATGTCTCTGTTCGGCATCTTCACCGAAGCTCTTGAGGAACGCACCAAAAGACTTTACAGCGGTACTCCACTCTCCAATCTGCCTATACTCGTCAAACTGCACGATTTGTTTGACGAACATCTGACCCAGAGCCGTCTGCCTTCTCACTATGCCGACCTCCTGAACATCACACCAAGCTACCTTAACGAGCTTGTGAAAGGAGCTGTCGGAACAAATATCAGCCTTTACCTCCGGCAACAGTCGACAAAGCGCATATGCCGCAGACTTGCCATGACGGACGAAAGCATACGCGACATCGCACTAATGCTCGGATATGAGGATCCGGCTTATTTCACGCGCATTTTCACGAAAGTACGGGGAATGACACCGTCACAGTTCAGGTCCAGATATCGGGACCCATCATAATATCTTGCCGTTGTCTTTGTAACTATAGTGTTCGCCGGCTGTGATAATAACATGGTCAAGAAGGCGGATGTCGAGCATTTCGCAGCCGTTTTTGATACGACGCGTAATGTTGTCATCCTCTATGCTCGGACGTGTCGTGCCGGAAGGATGGTTATGGACCAGGACCATGCCTGATGCCAAAGAGAGAACAGCCTTTTTAAACAGCAACTTGGTGTCGACGACCGTGCCGGCCGTGCCGCCTACGCTCAACGCAAATTCAGATATGACACGATTCTGCCTGTCGACAAACAGAATCCAGAACTCCTCGTGATTCAGGTTTTTCAAACGTCCCCGCATCACAGCCGCCACTGTTGAAGAGTCACGTATCTGAACCACGTCTCCGCCACTGTCTATATCGCGGGCCACACGCATCCCGAGTTCTATCGAAGCAAGCAGCGAGACTGCCCGTGCCGGCCCTATTCCTTTGACATTCCTCAGGTCGTCCAGTTCAAGCCGGCCGAGATCTTTGAGCCGGCCTCCGACACCGGAAAAAATGTCACGACTTATTTCAAGCACCGATCGTCCGGGAATGCCTGATCCGAGTGCGATTGCGATCAGCTCTGCAACACTCAGCCCTCGCACCGAGCCGGCCGCTATAGCCTTCTCACGCGGACGGTCATCCTCTGACAAATCGCTTATACGCCTGTTCCCGCCTCCGGACAATCCTTCAAATGCCATATCACTCATTTGCACCCTTTCTTATCTCAATTTCCTGCTGTATGTCACGTCCACCTCTAAGCACGATTTTCTGAACATATGCCTTTATAAAGCCGCAGCCGTAACCGCCGATCTGTATTATCGATGCAGGAAGAGCCAATACGGCTACATTTAAAGATCGGGTGGATGCCAAAGCGCCTATAAAAATAGCCGCGAGCCAAATAGCAAAGGGCAACAGCCACCAAAGCGATACAGCACACACCATGGCAAGCAAAACCAAACCGGCAAGCACTGCAAATGCAGGAAGCATATGCACCGCTTTCATCGAATCGGGGTATAACAATTTAAGGGTGATTCGCGACTGACCGAATACATATACCTGCTTCCAGAATTTCCGAAAATCGACACGCCGCTTATGATATACGTATGCTTCGCGTATCAGTGCTATCGAAAAACCTTGGTTTCTGATGCGCGTGCTCATATCGATATCCTCAGAGAACATCTCCCGGTATCCGCCGACACGCTCAAAAACCTTACGGTAAAAACCGAGGTTAAACGTGCGTGGAACAAACTTTTCCATGCTGTGCTTTCCGCCACGTATCCCACCCGTGGTAAGAAACGAGGTCATTGCAAAATTAATGGCTTTCTGAACCGGTGTAAACGAATCATGAGCGGCATCAGGACCACCGAAGCAATCGGCCCAATCACTGTCAAGCCTTGACGAAAGGACTGAAAAATAATCCGGCGGTATCACGCAGTCGCTGTCAAAAAACACAAAATAATTACCGTCTGCACGTTCCATCCCATAGTTGCGTGCTATAGAACGGCCTTCGTTTTCCTTAAAGAAGTACCGGACATTTAGACCCTTCGATCGATATTTTTCACACACATCGCCACAAGGCTGTGTGGATCCGTCTTCGACAATAACGACCTCAAAGTCACGACACTTCTGCTTCAACAGACTGTCGAGCAAATCCTCCACCTCGTCAATCCGGTTGTAAACCGGGACAATTACAGAAAAGAATAATGGCTGTGTCATGACATTCTCGATTTATAGTCATCATATGTGAATTGACGCAGTATCCGGCACATCCCGTTATCATCGCAAAGGGCTATCGACGGATGGTCAATGCCGTTAAACATGGTGGTTTTCACCGTAGTATAATGGTTCATATCCTCCAATGTCAGACGATCACCCACTTTCAGTGGCCTTTCAAACGACCAGTCGCCGACAAAGTCGCCGCTCAGACAAGAGTTGCCGCCAAGACGGTAGGTAGGTTTTGAATGATCGACATCGGGCAATGCCTCGCTGATAATCGGTTTGTACGGCATCTCAAGACAATCAGGCATGTGACATGCAAACGAGGCATCGATGATGGCTGTTTTCACACCCTGATTTTCAACTATATCGACAACCGTCACAATTAAGTCGCCGGTACGCCACATAAACGCGCTTCCCGGTTCAAGCACCACATCGAGCCAAGGATACCGTTCCTTGAATCCTCTCAAAAGACTGACGAGGTGATCAGTGTCATACCCTGACCGAGTCATAAGGTGGCCACCGCCCATATTGACCCATTTTACCGATTGAAGCATATGGCCGAACTGGCTCTCGAAAGCGCCCAAAACCTTTTCAAGATCATAACTTGTCGACTCGCACAACGCATGGAAATGCAACCCTTCCAACCACGACGGAAGACCTCCTGACGGAATCGCCGAAGCATCAACGCCGAAACGCGAACCCGGCAATGCAGGATTGTAAATGTCGGTCTCAATCACCGAGCACTCGGGGTTGACCCTGAGCCCGGGCGACACTCCGCATGCAATCGCGCGCATTCCGTATTTCTCAAGCTGACCGATCGAGTTGAATGTTATGAAGTCGCTGTATTTTAAGAAGCTATCTATAGTCTTATCGGTGTATACAGGACAGTAGGTATGCGCCTTCACACCAAGCTCCTCCACTCCAAGACGAAGCTCGTTGAGCGAGCTTGCTGTAAACCCCTTGATATAGGGACGCAGAATCGGGAACGTCTTCCATAACGCATTTGCCTTGAATGCCATTATGATATCCACTCCGGCCCTTTGAGCCACACCGGCAATCAACCGGAAATTGCGGTGCAGCTTCTCATCGTACACCACATAACATGGGGTCTGTAATTCAGATAATGGCACAAGCTCGCATGCGTCTTTTGAGTCAAAATTATACACCTTCAATCTAAAATTTTAAATTTCGCGAATTTAAGCAATAGTTTCTTTGTAGCCTCATCATTGTCAAATTTCACAATGATGCGGCTGTCGGGCTGGGATGTGTCGATTTCCTGAATAACTCCTCTGCCAAAACGCTCATGGAGTATACTCTGACCTACATACAACTGGTTATGGGTGTGCTTGTCGAAATCTATCTGGCTTCTTGCAGACTCTGATTTTTCAGATGCAATCGGCGCTTTAACCATCGTTCGACTACTATCCGCGGCCGTTCGTTTAGTCCCGAATGACGGCTTGCTTTGATATGATGAGGTTCGGTAGCGGTTCATTGGATCGCGCATACGCTCACCGGTAAATATATCAGATGAATCCGACACGGAAAGATACTTGGAATCAATGTTGGCTAAAAACGGTGAAGGTTTTGTCAAAACCACCTGACCGTTGCGGAAACGAGAAGAGGCGTAACTCATCATACAGAAATGTTTGGCACGAGTCATCGCAACATACAGCAACCGGCGTTCCTCTTCGATGCCCTCCGGACTCCCTGTACTCATCGAGGACGGGAACAATTCATCCTCCACCCCTACGATAAATACATTTGAGAACTCCAGCCCTTTAGCAGCATGCACTGTCATAAGTGTCACAGAATCCTGGCCACTCTCTTCTCTGTCCTGATCTGTGGAAAGCGATGCCTGTGTCAGGAAGTCTGAAAGCGACAAATGGTCATCACCCTCCTCACGGCGCGTTTCAACAAATTCGCGTATGCCGTTGATTAGCTCTGAGATATTCTCACGACGTGAAATCATTTCGGGAGTACGCTCCGACAAGAATTCAGCCATGATTCCGCTATCACTGATAATGCGGCGTGCAACCGTATATGCATCGTTTTCGGCATCAACATTCATGCCGGTGAATCCGACAATCAAATTACGGAAAGCTATGAGCTTGCCGACAGCAGCTCGGCCGATACCATGCTCATATTCATCAAGATGGCCTATCACATGCCAGATACTGTGCTTTGAATCGATGGCGCAACGGCTCAGTTTTCTAATAGTGGTCTCCCCTATTCCCCGTGTAGGATAATTGATAATACGGCGCAAAGCCTCCTCATCATCGTGATTTACCGACAGCCTCATGTAGGCTATCGCATCCTTCACCTCCTTACGCTGATAGAATGACAGACCGCCCCATATGCGGTAAGGGATATTGCGTTTTCTCAATGCTTCTTCAAGCTGACGGCTCTGGGCGTTTGTACGGTAAAGCACGGCATATTCCTCATATGAGTCCTCGCTGCTCATCTTGAGCCGGGAAATACGGCTTGCCACGAGCGATGCTTCTTCCATATCACTATAAGTCTTGACAACTTCGATCGGACACCCGATTTCGTTACGGGAGAAAACATTTTTCGGTATCTGTTGCTCATTTTTCGAGATAAGCGAGTTTGCCGCATTGATAATCGTCTGCGAAGACCTGTAGTTCTGTTCAAGCTTGCATGTCTTCAGGTCGGGATATTGTTTGCCCAGATTCAGGATATTTCCGATAGAGGCGCCTCTGAACGAATAAATGCTCTGAGCATCGTCTCCTACCACGCACAGGTTGCCTTGGCCGGAAGTGAGCTGCCTTATTATAGCGTGTTGGGCGTAATTCGTATCCTGATATTCGTCAACAAGGACATATCTGAAATATTCGCGATAATGACGCAATATGTCGGGATTGTCCCTGAAAAGCCGGTAAGTATTGAAAAGTAAGTCATCGAAATCCATTGCTCCCGCTATGAAGCAACGCTCATTGTAAGCCCTATAGATCTCGTACATCAAAGGATGCCTGCTCTGCCTGTCATATTCCTGAATTTCACGGTCAAGCGCATATTCGTCAGGCGAAACAAGTGCATTCTTGGCCGATGATATTGTTGATAGCACAGTCTGCACCTTGTAAATCTTCTCATCAAGATTCATGTCCTTGATAATCATCTTCACCAGAGCCTTGCTGTCGGCCGTATCGTAGATAGTATAACTGCTCTTATACCCTAGCCGGTCAGCATTAACTCTGAGGATACGCGCGAATATCGAATGAAACGTTCCCATCCACAGCTTGCCTGATACGCCGGTCCCGACGATTTTCTCAACACGCTCCCGCATCTCATTGGCAGCTTTGTTTGTAAAAGTGAGTGCAAGTATCCGCCATGGTTCAAACCCGCAGTTTATCAGATGCGCTATCTTGTAAGTGAGTACCCGGGTCTTGCCCGATCCGGCCCCTGCAATCACAAGCTCAGGACCATCAAGGTAAACCACTGCCTCGCACTGTTGGTCGTTCAGTTGGTCAAGGTAACCCATCATGCATCACGTTTAAGCAACTTGGGAAGGCGGTCGCTGAGCACAAGCCCTATGATAATCAGCGAACATCCAATGTATCCGATCCATGTCACACATTCGTGAAGTATCGTTACCGACAATATCAGTGTCACTATCGGCTGCAGATACATGAAATTGCTGGCAGTCACTGTGCCCAGCCGCTTCACTATCAGCGACCACAACATATAAGCCGCCATCGAGGCAAACAGCCCCAGAAAAAGCAGATTGCCCCATACTTCGGGACGCTGCAGGGTCGCTACGGGAGCAAGCGAAGGTTCGAAAACGAGAAAAGGCAGGGCGGTTACAAAACCGTAGAAAAACGTTTTCCTCGTTATGAACCAGGCTGAATATGTCGCATTAAGCGGACGGAGCAATATTGTGTACACAGCCCAGCAAAACGCCGAAAGAAGTGCAAGGAGGTCACCGAGCGGGTTAAGCTTTATCACAAAGCTGCTGTTGAATATCACACAAGCCACGCCTATGAAAGCCACAAGCGAACCGATCAATATGCCTCGTGACGGACGCTCGTTCTTATAAAGCGCTCCGAGCAGCAGCACAGTGATAATTGGCGACGTACTGGTGATCAGCGACACATTACCGACAAGGGTATACATTACCGAGGTATTCTCACTGATGAAATAAACCGAACCGCCACATATGCCGCATAATAACAGCTTCAGCTCGTCACTCCACGTGTGACTGAACAGCGGGCGAGGACAAAAAAGAAATATCAATAAATAAGCCAGCAGACATCTGTAAAGATAAATTTCCACGGCATTAAGACCGTTGTTAAGCAGAACTTTGGTAGAGATGAACGACGCGCCCCATGCACTTACGGCTATGAGTCCGGCCAAATAGCTCAAGAGCTTCGAAGATTCACGTCCTCCTCTTATGCGGGTTGAGACCATACACATTCATTTATAATCGCGGTTACAAATTTACAAAATATCCCGCGAATAACAAATTTTTCCGGCCGAATCAGCCATAAAACAGACGTGTCAGCAGATGTTGTGATTGACATCTGCCGACACGCCGGCATTACCTTATCCGCAACTGCATTTCAGGCCGAAGCCTCTTTCTCGTCTTTGTTGCGGTTTTTTGTCTTGTTCTTGGTTTTGGTCGCAGACGAATCCATATCGCGCTCCTCCTTAAGGTCTATTTCGTTGCCACCCTTGTCGAGCACCCTGTATTGAAGATAGGCAAGCGACTGGTCGGGGATTATTTTGAAATTCCAGCCATATTCCATCTGCCAGCGCCGGTAAAGTGAGATCAGGCCTTTTTTCAAAAAGGCGTCGACAAAAGGATGGACATAAAGTGTAAAGCCTGTCACTTTCATATGGTTGATAAGCCAATCGACCTTCTCTTTCAGAGTATCGGTAAACAATAGCGACGGCTGCACCTTGCCCTTTCCGAAGCACGACGGGCACTCTTCGGCAGTAGTTATGTCGAGTACGGGACGCACGCGTTGCCTGGTTATCTGCATCAGGCCGAATTTGCTGAGCGGCAAAATATTGTGTCGTGCACGGTCGGTCGACATCACTTCCCGCATGTGCTCGAACAATGTCTGGCGGTGTTCGGCCTTGTTCATGTCGATGAAGTCTATGACAATAATTCCTCCCATATCGCGGAGCCTTAGCTGCCGTGCAATTTCGTCGGCAGCCCTCATGTTAACCTCCAGGGCATTGGTTTCCTGATCCGAAGCCGCTTTGGAGCGGTTTCCGCTGTTAACGTCGATGACGTGCAGGGCCTCGGTATGCTCTATGATGATGTAAGCACCGCTTTTAAACGACACCGTCTTACCGAACGACGATTTAATCTGCTTCGTAATATTGAACGCGTCGAATATCGGCTGGGGCTTGTCGTACAGTTTTACAATATCTTTACGATCGGGCGCAATAAGGCTCACATAGTTGAAAATCTGGTCATACACTTCTTTGTTATTGATGTGTATGTCCTCGAATGTGGGATTGAATATATCGCGAAGGACTCCCACTATGCGGCTGTCTTCTTCGAATACGAGAGCCGGGGCTATCGACTTCTGGGCTTTAGCCACAGATTCTTCCCAGTATTTCACAAGGGTCTTCATCTCGTGATAAAGCTCGCTTACTCGCTTGCCCTCGGCCGAGGTACGGATGATCACACCGAAATTTTTCGGTCTTATGCTGTCAAGCAGCTGTCGAAGACGCGCTTTTTCTTCGGCTGTCTTTATTTTCTGCGAAATTGAAATTTTGTCGCTGAACGGTATCAGCACCATATAGCGTCCGGTCAGCGTAATTTCGGTCGTCAGGCGAGGGCCCTTCGACGATATTGGCTCTTTGACAATCTGAACAAGCAACTCCTGACCCGGTGTGAGAAGCTCGGAAATCGTACCGTGCTTATCTATTTCGGGCAAAAGGGTGAGCTTGCT
The DNA here is from genome assembly GCA_964489495.1 of uncultured Bacteroides sp. Taxonomy (GTDB): domain Bacteria; phylum Bacteroidota; class Bacteroidia; order Bacteroidales; family Muribaculaceae; genus Paramuribaculum. Next base: position 7,660 of record CAZAZA010000034.1, on the reverse strand, counting down.
CAGGTCAGGAACTTTTGACTTGTCCTCCAGCATCTGTTTTACAAATGCCGAATAAGTAGAGAACTGCGAACCAAGATCCAAGTAATGAAGGAATGCTTCTTTTTCGTAACCGACATTGACGAATGCAGCGTTCAGACCCGGCATAAGTTTTTTTACTTTGGCCAGATATATGTCTCCAACTGCATAGGCAATGTCACGCGACTCTTTCTGTAGAGATACGAGTCGTGAATCTTCCAGCAAGGCGATTGACACCTCCTTGGGCTGGACATCGACGATTAATTCGCTTCGCATTTGCTTGGTCAGGTTATTTATTAAATATCAAACACAAAGAACAAACTTCGTGGCTATCTGGACAATAGCGGCACAGCAAGTTTGTTCTCTGATAACTTGGTGATGAAGCCGTCGGACATCCAGCCGGACTGCCGAGGCTTCCTTTCCCCACGATCGCGCAAGCTTACTTCTTCTTGTGACGATTCTTTCTCAGACGCTTCTTGCGTTTGTGGGTGGCCATCTTGTGGCCTTTTCTTTTCTTTCCGCTTGGCATTGTGTTAGCTGATTTTGATGGTTAGTATATTGATGGTCAGCGTAAGACGCCGACCGTTGTTTGCTTTTCCTTGACGGATAGTCCGATATTACTCTTTGACCATATCCATGAATACACGTGCAGGCTTGAATGCGGGTATCTTATGCTCCGGTACAATCAACGCCGTGTTTTGCGAGATATTCCTGGCTGTCTTTTCGGAACGCACCTTAATGATGAAACTTCCGAACCCACGGAGATAGACATTCTCACCATTCGACATGGTGTCTTTTATCACTTCCATGAGCTTTTCCACGGTCTGGAGGACTTCGGCTTTGTCAATGCCTGTCTTTCGAGAGATTTCGTTGACGATGTCGGCTTTGGTCATATATCGTTTGTTTTAGTTAACCTTTTAATCTGTTGCAATCCAGCTTTTTGCACCATCTATAGCGCAGATTCACGTTTTGCAAGTGCAAATATCGTACTTTTTTTGCAATTACAAGCAATATTAGGCCAACTTTTTTCAAAATGAGTCTATTATCTCTTTCAATGTTCCGGCTCTAATGGCTCCTTCAGGTGTCAGTTCAGGATTGTTATGTCTGTCGAACCATACGGCTCTCCACCCTGCATTTAAAGCCCCGGTGACATCGGTTTCTGGATTGTCACCTATCATCAGGTTGCTTGAAGGTAGAGATGTGGAAGATTTCTCTGCAGCATGCCTGAACAGACGCACGTCGGGTTTATTGACTCCTATGTCGTCACTGAGCACAACAATATCAATTAAAGGTGTCAGACCTGCGGAATCGATTTTGCGATATTGCACTTCGGCAAAACCGTTGCTTAATACGCCCACACGAAATCCCCGGGTCCTTGTCTTGTCCAGGAGCTCTTTAGCACCCGGTATCAATCTTTTCTCTTCTGCCAGACAATCCAGATAAAGCGGGTCAAGCGACCGAGACAACCTCTCGGCTTCTTCGCCATGACACCCGGCTTCAACAAACGGTTTCATAAACCTCTCCAGCCTTAACCGTTCACGGGTTATGCCGCCTCGCGCATATTCGCCCCACAGTCTCTTATTATGGTATTCGTATACATCAATCCATTGCTCCGGACTATCGAACATTTTCGCCAGAGTTTGGAGATCAAAGACACGTCGCAGGGCAGCCCGGCTGTTAGCCTCAAAATCGATCAGGGTGTCGTCAAGATCAAACCACACGGTCTTTACACCGTCAAACAAATCATATCTCATTCAGCTTCCACCATTTATATGACACATTGCGGTCATCGGCCACTTTCCCCTCGATGTTGCGAAGCTTCTTCACGACAAACAAAGTGACAGGGAGTATCAATATTTCATAAACAGTCTTCAGCAGAGCCTGAGTGACAATCAGCTTCCCGACAAGCCCCCATGGAAGCACTCCTCCGAAAGCCAGCGGGAAAAAGATAGCCGAATCGACCGACTCTCCCCAAAGTGTGGAAACGATAGCCCTTAACGAAAACCCCTTGCTGCTCGACGACCCGTGCTTCATCTTACTCATGACATATGCATTCACCATAGAGCCGCAGAGAAATGCAGCAAAGCTGGCTGCAAGTATACGCGGAACAGCTCCGAAAACAGTCTCCATAGCCGCCTGCCCCGTCCATTCGGCAGTTCCGGGCAGCCATATGCCGATTTGAAGCAAAGCTGTGACAAGAAGGTTCATGGCAAACCCGAGCCAGATAGCAAGCCGGGCCTTGGCAAAACCATATATCTCGACAATGCAGTCATTAATAATGTATGACAGCGGAAAGACAATCACACCTGCTGTGATTGTAAGCGTGCCGATTTGAACAGTCTTTATTTCCAAAAGATTCGACACAATAAGGCATATGCAGAAAAGCACTGTAAGCAACAGAAAGGTCAATGATATATTCTTGTTCACGCTATTCAGAGTTTTTTAATTTTAACGTCATAATATTAAAAAAATTGCATCACATCCGAACTATACCGGTGACGGAATTGTTAACGTTTAAACGCCATAAAAGCAGGTTTTCCACAAAAAAGCAATGCTTTTTGTCGTTTTTATAACATTATAGTTGGATGTTTAAAAATATTTAAATAATTTCGCACATATTTTCTAAACAGATATTGTTTAACGATAAAACACATTGACATGAATACAGACATTATCGGCTCTTGGGCCGGAACGGTCTGGACCGCTCTCGAAAAAGACGGCCCGCTGACCATCAAGGAAATCAAGAAAGTGACAAAACTTCGCGAGAAGGATGTTTATGCAGCAATAGGCTGGCTCGCCCGCGAGAACAAGGTAAAATTCGTTGTCGAAGAGACCGACGTTGTCGAGATTTCCCTCGTCTGACACTCACCTTACACTCCGTTTCAGGGCATGCGTACATCTCTATGTTACGCATGCCCTGAGTTTTTATTTACGCCCCTCTTCCTTATATCCGAGCTTTCGCGCCATGCGCATGTCAAGATCGTAATCAGCCATACGGTAAGTCAGTTTGCTGAGCATCGCTCGTTGTGCATAGAGGTCAGGGTTGTCCGGATTAAGCAGCATTCCTGCATTGAGATCTTCTCCGGCCCCGGAATAATTTCCTGTCATTATACGGCACACGGCTCTTCCGAGGTAGAACTCGTCAGTGGCTCCCGATTCAATCAGCGCGGTATAATGCACTTCGGCTGCCTCATACTCTCCAAGCAGCGAGTGGAGAGCCCCCATGGCGATGTGGGTTTCGCGAGAGTCGGGCGACACAGCTTCAAGTGAGAACAAATCATGTTTGGCCGTAACAAGGTCGACACGCGACAACGCTATCATCCCACGTCCGAAGAGCGCCTTGACAGAAGCTGAATCCATTTCGAGTACTCGGGAATAGTCCGCGAAAGCCTCGTCGTCACAACCAAGAGCAGCATACACCCTCGCCCTGTTGTTCAGAAGTGTACATGACTGTGGCGCCGCCGCTATTGCGTCGGAGAGAGTCTGAATCGATGCTTCCTGTTTGTCGAGTTTCAGTTGAACGATTCCTAGATTCGACATAAGCATCACATTGCCCGGAGCCGATGGCTCAAGACGCAGGGCCCGAGTAATCAAATTCTCGGCAAGCTCCCAATTACCGCCTTCAATTGCTTTGTCGGCACTGTCGGCCAACTGATAATACTGTTCATCAATAGCCTTGCTGCTGAAACCCACTGATAGCGAGACAGCCAGCAAAACAATCTTTATGAGAGAAAAATGCTGCATTGAATTATTCAAAACACCTGTTGGACGAATTAATTTCTTAAAATATTTATAAAAGTTCGATATGGCGCATATATCCATTGAAGTTCCTTATCGGCTCAATCAAAAAAACTGGCTAATTTGGGCATATAAGAAGTTCTGAAAAGGAATTGAAACGCTCTTCTCCCAACTCAACGATCAATTCATGATGATACGCAATTAGGCAAAGCCGCCCGGTTTCAAAAACATAAAAGGGAATAAGGAGATTAGCATGAAACATAATCAAAGGGTCCCGCTATTAATTAAGCGTCAAGAGGTCGCTCATTATATTATATGAACGTTCGCGGGCATCTTTTATGATATGATTGACCCGGACAAAGTCAATTTTCGTGTCGGCAATCGCCTTGTCCTCCGGATTGGAGATGAGCCGATCTGTCAGACCGGTGAGGCGAAGCAGACTTTGATTGCGTACGGAGGTGCCGTTGTTTGGAAGTATCTCAACGAAATCAGTGTTGAGATTGATGGCAAATGCCGTCCCGTGAAATGAATCAGTAACCATCAGCTCGGCATTGTCGATTATTGACAGAAATTCTTCCGGCGACGGCAAGAGCTTGAGCCGGCCGCCGCGTCGGAGCTGATGCAGGAAGGGCGTGACCCTGTAAAGCGGAAGCCCTTTATGTCGCGCGATCATCGTAGCGTAGTCATCGAGAGTTGGATTATTGTGAATTTGATAAACGAGCACATATCTGCCCCTGCTTCCACCCTGCGGCTTTGGAATCCCGAACGATTCGCGCCATTGGTTTCCGTCGAGCAACAATGTCGGATCGACCACCTGCTGCGGTCTGGGCAGTCCCATGTTTTCGATGATGTCGGCTGCTGAGTCCTCTCTGACAGTTATGATGTCGTATGCCCTAAGCTTTCGGCTGTATTCTCTCATTAACTCCGTTGAGAAAGCTGTTCGACCAAAACTGGCCGCGTAAGCAACACGTCTTCGGCCGTCAGCAAATTCAAGGAAATACGTTGCATCACAGGGATCGCCTCCGATTGGGCCCCACACCTGATCGCTCCCGGTCATAAAAACATCTGCATCCAAGTTGCGCAGTTCGTCCAGAGTACCGACTTTATTTGTAAGTTTAAGCAGACGATGCCTGAAATTGTCGAAGCAGTGTTGTGCATAACCTTCTTCAGGCCAACGCAAGGCTATGTATGCCGCACGTTTCAGGAGATTGCCTCTCCACCCCTCCTTTGCGTTGAGTGCCGTCGTTATAGATTTGAGGCCGCGTTCGTCCGGGCGACGATAGTCTATGATTTCACACCGGTGACCCAACTCCTCTACTGCTTTAACGGTGGCAAAAGATTGAAGCAGCGATCCATAATTAGATGGTCCGTGACGAGTGATGACTTTTACGTTCATTTACTTAAGATTAGATTACGCAGATCGGGCAATTTACAGAGTATTCTATAGAGAACAAACGGTTTGGGCGGCATCAATGATATAATCCTACAAAGCATTTTTCGCTGCAATTGTTCCACCCTTCCGGCCCATCTCACCCGCGCCGGGCATTTTTCGCCACGAAAATATGGCACAAGGGCCTGTTTGCGTCTGACATCCTCCAAATCGAGTGCCGGTGCCACATCCTTGAAAGTCTTGCGTTCAAGAGTGAGCCCGGGAATTTGTCCAAGCAGTTCAAGGCCGGAAGCAGAGTTGACAGTGATTAACGTGTCGCCTTCATAGTCGCCGGCTATATTCCAAGGATCCATCAGGGTTAGGTCTGCTCCGGCCTCGAATCCAAATGGATCACCACAGACATTGCAACCGGGCACCGTCCACAACCGCCGGCCGAATCCCACCTGGGCGGCTCTTGACCACGGCATTTTATGACCATTAATCTCTACGGTTCCCGGCCATCCACAGCCACGATACCTCACACCGAACTGTAGATTGTCGGTAATCCGGCATCCGGACACCTTGGCAATGAAACGAGTGGAATCAAGGGTTTTCTGCTGCTTGCAGAAAATGCATACTCGTATCAGGGACTCAAACTTTCCTTTCAACGCTTCGCTCAAGGCTCGAAGCTGACAGGAAGTACCGACAATCATCAGTCGTCTGCATCGATTCACTTTTGCAAGTTCCAGACATTGCGCCACTGAATGATATACTGAGTTGGGCATTGTGTCATAATCGGGCATTTTCTCTTTGGTGAAAAATTCACCTTCCGCCATAGGATATTTATCCGATTGTCGAAGAGTATAGACTCCGTCAACCAATCCGAGGGCAAGAGATACCACCACGAGAGTCCTGCACACTCCGCCCGACGACGACCTCACCCTTATCTCCGGGTCACTGTTATGCCCCAAAAAGTATTTACGATTCTCAATACCGTCAAAATAACGGGCCACATCAACTGCAGGCTTTGCCGACGGACATACTCTCAGGCAACGAAGGCATCTCACACACTTGTCATGATCGACTTTGATCCGAAGCAGTCCGTCGTGCCCCCTGACGTAGTCCAATGCTCCCGTAGGGCAGACGGCTATGCAGGCGCCGCACTGCTGGCAACGTTCAAAATCAACATCTATACACCCATCGGGCGGAGTCTGTCTTATCATTTCTTGTTTACTATTTGTTGTTCATAGAGTTGTAGATAGCGCCGAGCCGTAATTGCGATGTTGAATGTCTTTTCGACATGGAGCCAAGCCTGTTCCACCATATCTGAGAGATAGCCTTGAGATATCACCTGCTCGATGCGGTCGGCACATGCTTCAACGTTTTCGCCTTCAAACGAAAGACCATACCGTCCGTTATCAATCACCTCCATCGGTGCCTGACAGTCCGATACCAACACCGGCAATTTCGCTGCCATGGCTTCGGCAACGGTCAGACCGAATCCTTCCCATCGCGAAGGCTGGACAAAAAGGTCATAGTCAGCCAAATGATTAAAAATATACTCTTGGCTTCGAGAACCAAGGAATATCACTTCTTCATCGTTTAGGCCCTCCGCAACCGCAAGCTCTTCCAGTTCACGACGCGACTCACCATCTCCGATGAATGTCAATTGAATAGGACCGACACCCCTGCGCTTCAGCTCTGACACAGCCCTGATTAGAATGTCCTGTCCCTTGGCTGAAATCATAAGCCGGCTGACCTGCACAATCTTGAAAAGTCTGCCGTCTTCACGTCTTTCGGTTGTCTCTTTTCGCTGACGTATTTCATTCAACTTCACTCCATTATACACAGTCACAGAGTCAAGGCCGAGAGTCGATAGGATATCATCTCTGACCATGTTTGATATGGCAAACACGGGTCCGGCTTTATGCAGCAACGATGAATTAGCCGCCGTGCACATGGCATGGAGTGTGACACACATTTTGGTCCGCAGACTGTGAGGAAGGATGTAACGAGATATTGTCGCATAATGAAGATGTATCACATCCGGGGCGTTTTTGAGAAGAAGCAAATTGAGGCGGCCAACAAACAACGGATTTTTCGAACCGACCTTCCGACCCATCAGGTGAAGCTTTATGCATGGATCAAAACGCGAACGCAACTCACAGTCCACCAAGTCGTTAATCACCACAACGTGAATGTCATGTCCGCAGCGGTGCTGCTCATTAGCTATATTAACGAGCATAGTCTCAATGCCACCGAGAAGCAAACCATATGTAATATGAAAAATCTTCATCACGTCCTTATTGTTATTGCAAAATTACAACAAATCGCCCCAAGTGGGCATCGTTCATCGCTTAACAAAAGTTAAAAACAGTATTCTTAAGCAAAAAGGCATTCCAAAAATTTGCCTGATAAAAAAATCAGTGCTAAATTTGCACCCACAAATCAAGGCGAACAACATAGAGTCTTGGATTATTCGACTGGAGAGATGGCAGAGTGGTCGATTGCGGCGGTCTTGAAAACCGTTGAGGGTCA
>CAZAZA010000033.1:0-28383 GCA_964489495.1 uncultured Bacteroides sp. | reverse complement strand
GGTAACCGCCCCCTCTTGAAGGCCGCAACCCAGACAAACGGGTTGCGGCTTTTTTTGTATGTCCGCGTCAGCGGATTGTTTTAGACCATCCGGATGCGGACGCGAAAAATCGCGTGCTATATTTTTTTGAGTACTTCCTTCAAATCTTTCTCGGCTTTGGTCATTTCTTCCCGGCTGCATTTTATGGTAGGATACCCGTTGAGTTTCTCTGGGATTTCCGGACTCGCGAAGTCAGCTATAATAATAGGCTTCTTCTCTGCTATCGCCAAGGCTCCCAGATTCTGAACTGAAGGATCTTCGTATGAATTTTCGGTAAGGACAAGCACCATTACACGACTTGAATCCAAGGCTTCGTCTTCGGTAATAAAATCTATTTTGCGTTGGGGATATTCGTCTACAGAACGGTCGAATGTAGTATGTCCGGCATCACGTAATGTCTGTGACAGATACTGAACAAGATAGGTGTCTTCCTGACTATGATTGAAAAAAATGTCAAATTTGTAGTCGTTCATATATTTAGTGCTTATAAGTTTCATATTGCGAGTCGTTCTGCAATGCTATTTCGAATGTGTAGCATTTCAGTTGCTTCATTGTCATCATCAGGATTGACAATAGAATGGTCATAAATAGCGGCTTCGATATGGCTGAGTCCTTCAACAAGTTGCTCATGAGAAGGATTCTCCATTCGGCTGATAGCTACAGCAAGCCTGAAGTTTATATCTTTGCTTGCTGAAAAATCTTCTGATGCGATGAGCGCTAAGGCACGTTCGTCGGCTTCGTACATGCTACGGTAATTTTGACAATCATAAAGCGCAGATGCAAGGTTGCTGTAGGCATTCGCAAGCATTGTAGGGGGATAGGCCGGAAGCAGTTCCAGACGTCGGATTACTTCACGAAATGTAACAACAGCAGAATTACAGTCGCCTTCCTTCAATTGACGTTTTCCTTCGTTATTCTTTTCTCTTATAGCTTTGAGTTCTTCAAGTTGACCGGAGTTGTATACTGAACCGGTATTCGTCACTTGTAAGACAGTGGAAGCAAGACGTTCGATGAGTTCTTCCAACTGGAGTTGCCGACGGAAATCGATTGTTGGCAACTGGTAGACGGATGGTCTGGGAATTGAAGAGGGAAAAGATGAGTCATCGGTTACGACTACGAATACTGCTTTACATTTTTTTGCTGCAAGGATAATCTCCATCGATGATTTTCTTAACGAATTTGAAAACCTTGAAGCTATGTAAATCATCATGGATGAATTTGCTATTTCCTCCGCGTGTTTTGTAGGAGTTGTCGGGGTGTATTCTTCGCATGGTGAATCGACAGAAAAACCGGCCTGCATCATCCGGTTTCCGATTTTGTCGGCGAGTTCCTTATCGTTTGACGCGTAGCTTATGAATATATCGTAATTTTCAGACATCGGAGTGCGTTTATTCACATAACGCGCTTCGGTCGTGAAATGTTTGGCTATACGACAGTTTGCCTCGCGAGTGCGAGCGATTCAGGCTTGCCTATATCAATCCATGTAAAAGGCTGCTCTGGTATGAATGCACGAATTGATAGATTATTGCAAAAAGCGATATAAAAATCGATGATAGAAAATTTGGTGCGCCCTGCAGAATATTCGAGAAGCTTATTCTGAGCATTTCGGGAAAGAATATGGATGCCACCGAATGCGAGTGGTTGCAGTTTCATGTCGGCTGCTTTTGCCGGACGGAATTCTCCGGTCGTGATGTTTGTCCATCCGCGCATCAGTCCGTGATTGTCAAACAGAAGGTATCGGGATGTAGGACGCCGGAATGCAACGAGCGTGATATCCGATCCGGAATCGACGTGCTTTTTTGCTATAATGTCGAGTTTTATATCGGACAATATATCGGCATTCATGACTAAGATATTATCTCCGGGATTGAAATCCCGTATGACTTTTGCAAGTCCACCCCCGGTTTCAAGGAGAAATTCACTCTCATCACTTATCAAGACTTCCGGATAATGGGTCTTGAGCCACTGACGAATTATTGGTGCATGGTGATGGACATTTACCATTATTCTCTCGACACAGTCCAGTTTTACGTTTTCTATGGTGCGTTCGAGCATGGTTTTTTCTCCAACTTTGACCAAGGCTTTGGGAACAGTGTCGGTAATAGGTTTCAGTCGTGTGCCTAATCCGGCTGCAAATATCATAGCGTCCATGGGTCAGCGGTTGATTTCGCGGTGTCGCACATTTATTTTTAGAGTCGGAAACATATGACTTATTTTTTTAGCGAACAACTCAGTACAGAAAACCGAACGGTGTTGTCCGCCGGTGCAACCAAAAGCTATACTCAGCGAATTAAATCCACGACGCAGATAACATTCAATGGTGGGTTTCACAATGTCAATAGCTTTTTCGACAAAGGATTGACACTCGCCCAATGATGAGAGGAACTCAATTACCGGAGTGTCTAATCCTGTGAGATGTTTGTACTCGTCATATCGTCCCGGATTATGCATGCCTCGGCAATCAAACACAAAACCGCCTCCATTTCCGGTCATATCTTCGGGATATCCCTTATGATATGAGAAACTGGTGACCGACAATGTCAATACGCCATTTTCAACATGGCTTTGACGCTGTTCCATGATATTGCACGCACGTATCAGTTCTCGGGAAATAGCCGGAAACGTATCAAGTTCACCATTCTCGATGCGTATGCATAGGTTGCTTAATGCATTGGGTATGCTTGTGATAAAATGAGACTTTTTCTGAATTAAGCCACGAAATCCGTAAGCGCCCAGTGTCTGCAGCTGACGGAATGTTACTGCAAGCTGCAACTGACGGCCGAATTCCTCATCGGTTAGAGTAAGCCCCCGCTTCAGCCGTCTTACTTCTGAAAGGTAAGCCTCACTGATTACTTTACGTTCGTTATCGGTAAAACCGGCTTTTGCCTGCCATAGGAATGAAGCCAGATCGTATGTCAGCATTCCATGACGTCCGCCTTGATAATCAATCACTGTGAGATTGCCATTTTCATCTATAAGTATATTGCGGCTCTGAAAGTCACGCAGCTGCAGACCGGTCAGTAAATTTTGTCCGGTCACGGCCGATGACAAACTTACGAAGTCTGTTTCAAGGCCGTTCTCATCGATATTATCGACAACAGGCTTTAAAAAGGAATACTTAAAATAATTGAGGTCCCACATTGCCGCTGTGGGTGTTACACTGCTCACGGGATAGCATGCACCGAAATCAATATAGTCTTTCCCTATGATCTGAATGCGGGCGAGAGCTTGTACAGTTTCGACACACTTATTCATAACGGTGTCAGACAAATATCCACCGGGATTATTTTCCCTATCGTGGCGTATCATATCAAAGAGCGACTTACTTCCGTTGTCAGATAGTAAGTAATCACTCTTGTCATCCGATTCCCACAGCACGCTTGGTACCGGAAGTCTGCATAAGTTAAAGCAATGTGTGAAATGCAGAAAAGCTTTATTTTCAGCTTGGACGCTTCCGCAAACACCTATTGCGTTTTCTGCCTCGGGAGACTGGAGCCGGAAGTACCGCCGTGTGGAACCGCTTCCGGTTATTGCCGTCACGGACACGACGGAAGGGTCGACTCCCTTAAGAGCCGCATATTCGCGCGTAAGCCTTTCTGGCGAATTGTCCATATCAGTCGACAATGACTTTTGACACGTATTTTCCTACATTGACTATGTACAAGCCGGGAAGCAGTGCGATTTCAACCGAGCCGTCCGACCTGCCTGAATAAACAGTCTGTCCGTCTGTAGCCGTAACGGCTATTTCGCTGTTTTCGCCGCCGCTGATTATGATATACCCCTCGCCTGTGAAAATTACGGGAGCATCAGGATCGTCCCACATATTGTCGGCAAGCGAATTTGTCTGTTGAACGGTGGTTACATATACGGGAAGAGATGTGCGCGTCCTTATATCGCCGTCTATGGCGGTGACAGTGTAGCTGTAGAGTGTCTCTGGAATCAGTCCTTCGAAAGTATGATGTGTCACACCGTTGGCAATCGCAGTGACTGTATCAACAGGAGTAATCAGTTTTATTTCATATGAATCCGCGTTTCTGACTTCATCCCAATTGGCAGTGAATGACGAGTCTGCTATCTCAGTAGCCTCTCTGGCAATGGCTCTTATCAACTCGAATGGGGTGTTTTCGCCGGTGAATACCGGTATTTCCTCCGAGTCTCCTGATTCATCCCATCCATTGTTCTGGACGAGTGTGTAGAAATATGTAGTCTCGGGTTGAAGCCCTTCGACTGTATAAAGGCTGTCGCGTCCGATAAAACGCTTCTGATACCCAGGAACGTAATTTCTGACCGAATCCTCACGCGTGTAGACTGACAGATAATAATCCATACCGGTGCGTTGTTTCCATACGGCAGTGAAATGATCATCGCCGGTGTCAACGGCATCGCAAACCTCTACCAAAGGCATGACATCGTAGCCGCCGGCAACATGGAACGATATAATCCCGTCGTTATCCTCCGCAATCTCAGTAATCGGGAGGTTAAGGTGCTTGCGGTCCCATGTGCGCATACTGGGAGAAGTGGTGTCGGTGAAAGAAGTGCGATTCGCCGTGCCGGGGAAAGCATCGCCTGAACGTGTCATCTCGCTTCGTACACCGTCGGCTTCTTCTATATCGACATACTGATGTGCTGAAATATTATTTACAGAATTATTATCCCATCTCTGACGATCATAATCGATATGCCAGACGAGCATGCCGTGGCCCGGTATATATTTGTCCCATCCTGTCTGCTGACGATTTTCGAAAAGAAAGAATTCGTTTTTGTCGGATGTATTGATGATCGCACCAAAATTTGATGAGATAGGCGGGAGCGTAACGTTAGTCACAGTTTCGATAGCTTTTGGATAGAGCCAGCCGAGGGCTGCGCGTTCAAATACCGAAAAATATGGGGGTGTGCGTTTGTTATTATTGTAAGATCCTTGATCCATGGTTGACCACCGTCCCGGGGTGAATGCTCCGGTGTAACTGGTAGTATACAGGTCGGGGAGTCCGAGAACATGGGAGAATTCGTGTACGAAAGTGCCGATGCCGTCGGGGCGTGAGCCGTCCCATTCGTTGGTGCACGCATAGCGGTCGATAAGAACGCCATCGAGTCTGGGGCAGTTATTGCTATATTTTAAGTTATATGAATGGGGCCATACTGTGTTAGCGCCTCCGCCGTCAGCTTCGCCGCGGCCTGCATAGAACACAAATACGTTGTCGACAATTCCATCGCCGTCATTGTCATACTGTGAGAAATCAATATATGGGTCAGCGGCCGTACAGGCGTCAATAACCATCTGTTCCGGATTCATGTCGTTGCCTAAAAAGTCGTTTCCTCCGTAATATTTTTGTGAAGAAGGCAGAATGACAGGTCCGAAAACATCGAATATCGGGGTGAATTGTCCGTCGGAATTGTCAATGAAAAAGTCGAGAGCGCTTCCGGTGCCATTAAAAAGGTTGAAATCTCTCTCGTTGAGCATCCGGTTGAAATAGTCATAGGGTTGGTCTATCGAGAATGAGACATCATTAAATGCGGCAAGGATCACGATGGTTTTGGGGCTGCCTAAAGAGGGAAAATGTGTTCCTGTGAAAAGACCGGGAATGGCAGGACGGGCTATAGAAGGACTGTCAATGACATTCTTCAGCGTTTTAAGCTGACTTTTGCGATTCAATATAACGGACGAATCGAGTTTGAGGTACTCGGCATGCAGGGCCTTCACCGCTCGCTGCTGAGCCTCTTTGTCGATGCTTCGAAGCATAATCCGGGCATCGTTTCCGCGCTCCGCAATATCTTTAGCCCGTATGTTTGAGCTTACCGGAATCCCATTGTCGGAGATTTTTGCGTAACAAAAATTGCCGTTGTCGTTGACAAGTAGAAAACCGTCCTCTGTGTAATATTGATGAAAATTTTCATCTCCGACGAGGCGGACGTTTAAGGTCGACCCGTCGGCCTGGGTTATGGTTACGATACCTGTTTTGGCAGGTACAGCTTCCGACCTGAAAGTCGCGCCTATGAGTACTGCCGATGCCAAAGCGAGATTGAAAAATATTCTTTTCATAATGACTGATTCAATGTCCACACAAAATTACTTAAAAAGTTGCAATGCAGCCTAATTTATTTAGTGAATAATAGTTAGAGACTACTGTTCGTCGAGCATAGTTTGGATTAGCTCTACGGCAAAGTCAATAATGGTGTCGTGCCCGTCGAGCGCCGCCACAGGGTCGAGATTGACGGTGCATCCGGGTGATGGCTCAACGCCGAATTCTGTGGTGTTGCCCTCCGGGTCAAGAACGGAGCTTGCCGAGAAACGCACACTCCAGCCGTTTGGCAGTTCGGATGAGAAAGGCATCCCAGACCCACCTCCGGTAGTAGAACCTACAACCTTTACATTAGGCAGAGATTTCATAACCGATACAAAATTGTTTGCGGCACTGAAGGTCGAGCGGTCGGCAAGGACGATAACCGGCTTGAACCAAAGCAGATGTCCGTCGGAGGCCGGCTCGTAGTAGTAAGCGTATGGTTCTGAAAAATCGTTATGGCCCGGCCCGGTCTTATGCGATATGTATCCGGCCAGGGTGCGCTTTCCGATAAATCTGCACACCCAGTCTTCTACGTTCGTCATCATTCCGCCCCCGTTGTCGCGCACATCGATTATAAGGGCAGGAGCCATTGCCAGATAGCTCAGTATATAGTCGATATTGCCCTGGCCAAGGCCGGATTCGAAAGAGGGGTAGCGGATATAACCAATATTTTGTGGTAAAAAACCATACTGGAGCAGCCCGAGCTGCCTGTAGTTGAAGTTGAAGTAATATTGTTCGACAAGCCGTCCGTTATAGTTATCGGGATAGTCGCTCCACCATTTTTTGTAGTATGAGGTCGCGAAGGGCGAAGACAGGTTGGTGTGTCCGTCGCGGAGTTCGGCAAGCATGTCTGAGCAGACATCAAATAGCTGCCTGCTGCCCTTACATGATTCGGCACGAGGTTTGTAAACGCGGTAAATCGAATCCCAGTCGATTGATTTTTCTTTGAAAAAACAGTAGTGTTCGTCGAGTATTGTCCAGAGTGCGTCGAAGTTGCCGGTGAGGGTGTCGGGATACTCCGGTATGTCGCGGCATGCCGACAAGGATGCCAATAAGGCGACTATGATAAGTTTGGATATGTGTCGCATGGGAAATATGGTTCAATATGTGGCGGATATTATGCGGGCTTCCCGGGTCAAGACAGAGCGAGGCCGCAGGCTTATCCACTCGGTTGTTATGCCGATCACCGCTCCATGAAGAAATGCACGTGACGTGATGTCGTTGACACGCCATGTAGTAATCTCGCCGGCATAACCTACACGAAGTGACGTAGATCCGAAATGCAGGTCAGCGGTGAGAAGGTTTGACCACCTGAACCAGTCTCCCCACCAGGCCGGGTGTACGAGCCCGCTGTGGTTGCCGAGCCATATTTCGTAATACAATTCGCCATAATCAGGCGCAAAAAAAACTCCGGCGAGCGGCAGTGTCGTTTGCCAGCGCAGAGTCACGGGCAGACGTCCGATATTGCCGTTCCAGGCAGCAAATCCAGAAAGGTCGACAGTCCACGACACATCTGCGGCAACAGGATTATTGCTGTTGCGGGAATTGTATATTCCTCCCAGGTCGAGGGAAGTTGAGCCTCCTACGCCGGCAGACAAGCCGTACGGCAGCATCCAGCGCCTTGTCATACCCCACGAGGCCTTGACTGAAGCAGCTGTCATTGAGGAATTACGTCGAGGATTTTGAGAGTTGGACACATTGAGTCCAAGATCCAGACGCATTATCCAGTTTTCGGGGTCGAAGCGCATTGCCTGGAGGCGTTCGTAACGAAAAGCAGTGTGCCATCCCGAATATTTCAAGGGCGACAGGTAGGTGTCGGCCCGATGAGCCGAACCGGCCACAAGCATGTAGGACGATGTGACAGGTCGGATAAGGTCGTCGGCTTTCATTCTGGAGGGTGTCAGGACAAGTGTTGCGGCCACTGACATCGCTAAAAGCCTTAAACCATTTGTCAGGTTCATGTAGTAACAATTTTTAAATCAGTCTTCCCTGTCCGTTAAGTTCGTCGATGAGTTCGTCATCAGATAGATCTGTGGCATGAGTGCCGTTGGATATTTCGGTCTGGTCAGTAAATTCATCTTCGTCGTCGGTTTCATCAGGTGTGGCAGACGGTTCGAGTTCGAGAATAGCATCGACAAGGTATGTCGTTATGCGTTTGCCTTTAGCCTTAAACGATTTTACACCAACAAATTCGGAAGCTTCGATTTCGATTGGTTCGCGTTCGGTTTCGGCGAAGCTGACAGAGAAGCGCGCTCCGGGGGCATCGGTGAGTATAACAGACCTTGAATCGGGATTATCGCCGATAAAGCTCTGTCGACGGGCAGATGCATCGAATGTGAAGCGTTTGAGGTAGGGGTAGCCTTGCTGGTCGGCATCAAAAAGAACGCATGACCATACCTGGTTAGGCCTGAATTTCTCGATTCGGACTACACCTTCGTCGTAATGGTTCTGGAGGTCGAAGCTTGTGGTCTGGAATTCGCCGTTGGCGTAAATTACGAGCAGCAGGTCGTTTCCGGCAAATTCGCCGAGATAGTTGCCCTGTCCTGCGGTGTTCAGACGCAATATGTCAGGGTCGAACCATATTTTCAGGCCGCCGAGAGTGGAAGTTCCTTTTTCCTTCAACAATATTTTCTGCACCTCGTTCTTCGTCACCAGATTGCCCATAGTGGCTTTGCCCTTAATTGCGAGGCGGCTGAAATCGACATCAAACTGCACCGTCTTAAGGCGAGGGTTCGGTTTCAGAATAACCTTGACTACCTCGGCCTCTCCGTTAGGATTAGATGAGAAATATTTTATTGACGAACCCGGTTCGCCCTGGGTGAGGTTGTATTCTTTATCGCGGGTGACACCTGTGACAGCAAAGCGTTTCATCATGTATGCTCCGTTGCGGCCGTTCCTGTAGATCACATTGTAGATAGTTCGTGTGTCATTCCGCTTGAAGACATTGATGTGTACGACATCCTTTCCGACGAACATCTTTTCCTGGACATGGACAATCTTGTATCTGCCGTCACGGTAAAAGATGATTACATCGTCGATTGACGAACAGTTGCATACAAACTCGTCTTTTTTCAGTCCAGTCCCGGCAAACCCTTCCTTACGGTTGATGTAGAGCCGCTCGTTAGCTTCGGCGACGGTGGCTGCCTCGATGGTGTCGAAATTTCGCAGCTGGGTGCGCCGGGTATAATTTGAGCCGTATTTTTCCCTCAGGCCCTTATACCAGTTTATGGTGTATTCTGTGATTTCAGAGAGAGAATGTTCGCATTCGGCTATTTCTTCACGGAACGTTGCGATCTGGCGGTCGCACTCGTCGGCGCTAAAACGGAGGATACGCCGCATTTTGATTTCAAGCAGACGCAAAAGGTCCTCGTCCGTCACATCACGTATCAGCTGTTTCACATATCTGGCAAGTTTTTCGCGGATATGCACTATCGCTTCTTCTTTTGAGGCGCTGTCCTCAAAACCCTTGTCTTTGTAAATGCGTTTTTCGATAAAGATGCGCTCGAGAATTGCAAAATGCAGTTTTTCAGTGATTTCGTCCCGCTTTATTTCAAGTTCTTTACGCAGAATTTCGCGGGTATGGTTGACATTGTGCCTCAATACGTCGCTCACGCCGAGAAACCGAGGCTTGTTGTCCTCGATGACGCAGCAGTTGGGAGATATCGAAACTTCGCAGTCAGTGAACGCATATAGTCCGTCAATAGTCTTGTCGGAAGAGGCGCCTGCCTGCAGGTGAACGATGATGCGGGCCTGTTCGGCCGTAAGGTCCTCGACTTTACGTACTTTGATTTTCCCCTTTTCAAGCGCCCGTACAATCGATTCACTGAGTGATTCAGTTGTCATCCCGAAAGGTATCTCGGTAATGGCAAGGGTTTTATTGTCGATTTTTTCAACTTTTGCACGGACCTTTACGCGTCCGCCTCTTGCGCCGTCGTTATATCGGCTTACATCAATCGCACCGCCTGTGATAAAGTCGGGATACAATGTGAATTGTTCGCCACGCAGGTGGGCGATAGCCGCGTCGATTATCTCGTTGAAATTATGCGGAAGTATCAGCGAGGAAAGACCGGCTGCAATGCCGCCGACACCTTGATAGAGCAACAGCGGAAACTTTGCCGGAAGGGTAACAGGTTCTTTTTTGCGACCGTCGTAGCTCATTGTCCAGTCGGTCACTTTTGGATCGAAGAGGGTGTCGAGTGCGAACTGCGAGAGACGGGCTTCGATGTAACGTCCTGCAGCCGCAGAGGCACCGGTAAGAATGTTACCCCAGTTACCCTGTGTTTCTACGAGCAGGTCTTTTTGTCCAAGCTGCACAAGTGCTCCGTAGATTGATGCGTCGCCATGCGGATGATACTGCATTGTATTTCCCACGATATTGGCAACCTTGTTGAATCTGCCGTCGTCGAGTGTCTTCATGGAGTGCAGCAAACGGCGCTGCACCGGTTTGAGGCCGTCGTTTATGTGTGGTATCGCACGGTCGAGTATCGTGTAGGATGCATAATCGAGATACCAGCTTTGATACATTCCGCGCAACTGGTGTCTGATAATGTCGTTTGATGTGTCGACGAGCATGTCGGATGAGAAGCCTCCGGTGGCAGCTTCTTCGCCTGATGTCAGTTCTTCGGTGTCTTCTTCGCCGGTATTGATGTTTTCTTCCTCTTCTTCGTCGCTCATTGTAGATAGTTGGGTGGTCTTTTGCAAAAGAGTGGCCGGCCCCGAAGGGAGCCAGCCACAAAGTTAAGAAAAAAAATCCAGCTATACAAAATCATATTCCGGCAGTGCCTGAAGGATCGGCAGATTCCGGTGATTTGCCTGCCTTGGCATCGTGGTTGAAGATCTTAAGCAGGTATTTTTCCTGAAAACGCTGAAGGAGTTCCCAGAAATTCGGCACGAAGAGAGTGCCGACGATTGCGTTGATAAACATTCCGAATACGACTGCTGTGCCTAACGAGATACGGCTTTCGGCTCCGGCCCCTGTTGCAAAAAGCATAGGCATGACACCGAATACGAATGCAAGCGCGGTCATCATAATCGGTCGGAATCGAATCTTGCCGGCATTTAGCGCGGCTTGCCGTATATCCATACCAGACTTTCGGAAGTCGACAGCATATTCTACAATCAGGATCGCATTCTTGGCCGACAGGCCGAGCAGGAGGATTATACCTATCTGCGTGTAGATGCTGATGCTCTGCTGCATGAAAATGCAGCCTATAACCGTGCCAAGAATGGCAGTGGGCATTGATATTACGACTGCAATAGGGTCGGTCCAGCTTTCATATTGGGCGGCAAGTACCAGAATGGTGATTATCACTGCAAAAAGCATAACCATTGTGATGGTGGTGCCGGCCTGGGTTTCTTGATAAGCCTCTCCGGTCCAGGCGTATCCGTAATTTGACCCGCAAACTTTTTCGACCAGCTCCTCCATGGCCTTGATACCGTCTGACGAGCTCACGCCCTTGGCTGGATTGGCTGTGACGGATGCAGTCTCATACATATTGTAGCGGCTGACGGTGGGCGCCCCCATGACGGGCTTAATGGTGGTGAAGGCCGAGAAGGGCACCATTTCTCCTGAAGCGTTTCGCGCGTTCAGTTTGGATATATCGTTTATATTGCCACGGGCAGAAGCCTCAGCGCCTACGACAACCTGATAAACGCGTCCGAATTCAACAAAGTCGTTCACATAGCTTGTGCCCATGAAGGAGGCAAGAGTGGAGAAAACGTTGTCCATTGTCAGACCATACATTTTGATCTTGTCACGGTCGAAATCGAGACGGTATTGAGGTACGACACCTTCATACAGGGATGTGACAGAGGATAGCCTCGGCTCGTTTTTGACCGCTTCCTTGATATCGGAGATGACCTGAAGCATCTGCTCTGCTCCGTGGCTGTTGATGTCGAGCAGCTGCATTTCCAGACCCGAACTCATTCCAAGTCCGGGTATGGCGGGAGGATTGACGGCAAAAGAAATCGGTTCCTGATATCTTGCAGCAATGCGGTCGAATTCAGCCATAACGGCATCTATGCCATTCTTTTTGCCCTTGCGGTCCTTCCAGGGTTCGAGCATCACGAACATCGAGGCGAGATTGCTGCCCGCACCGCCGCCCATGAACGAAAATCCGGAAACGGAGAGGACATTTTTGACCTGTGGCAATTTCTTGATCTCTTCGGCCATTGATTTCACAATTTTATCAGTTCGGTTCAGTGATGCTCCTGTAGGCAGCTGTATCGATGTCATGAAATAGCCCATATCCTCAGAGGGAACGTACGATGTCGGCCACTTCACAAATCCCCAGAAAGCCGCGATAGTGATAGCTGCATATATACATATGGCCACTACCGGTTTACGGAGGAATTTGCCTACAATGCTCAGATATGCTTTGAGAGTATAGTCGAATCCGCGGTTCCACGTCCTGTATATTATATTTTTGCCGGGTTTTGTCGGTTTGAGAAAAAGAGAACACATTGCCGGTGTGAAAGTCAGGGCGTTAAAGCCTGAAAACGCAGTTGATACTGCAATCGTCAAAGCGAATTGTTTGTAGAGCTCGCCGGTTATGCCAGACACGAACGCCGTGGGAATGAACACAGACAAGAGTACCAGTACTTCGCCTATTACTGGACCCTGCAGCTCGACCATCGCCTTTTCTGCTGCTTCCTTTGCATTGAGCTTGCCCTCGTCGAGGATGCGCGAGCAGTCCTCGACTACCACTATCGCGTCGTCGACAACGATGGCAATGGCGAGCACGAGTCCGAAAAGTGTCAGGGTGTTGAGCGTGAATCCGAAGAGCTTCATGACTGCGAAGGTGGCAATAAGCGACACCGGGATCGTGAGCATGGGTATAATGACCGCCCGCCAGTTCTGGAGGAACAGAAGGATCACGATCATTACGAGCAGAGATGTTTCGACAAAAGTCACAATAAGTTCGTCGATTGATTCGGTCACGTAGTCTGATGTGTTGAGCAGCACGCGGTAGTGAATGCCTTCGGGTAGGTATTCAGACAGGCGGTCAAGTTCGGCGATACATTTGTTTGTCACGGTAAGAGCGTTCGCGCCCGGCAACTGGCTTATGCCGATCAGAGCGCCTTCGGTTCCGTTTATGCGTGCATGCTCGTTGTAGTCCTGACTTCCCAGATCGATACGTGCTATGTCGCTTAACCGCAACATGCTCCCGTCGCTATTGGCTCGAAGTACGATATTTCCGAATTCCTCTGCCGTAGTGAGTCGTCCGCGTGTTGTGAGGGTGAACTGAAACTGTTCGTTGCCGGAAGCAGGTGCCGAACCGACCGAGCCGGCCGAGACTTCCATATTCTGCGAACGTATCATACTCATGACATCGGAGGCTGTTACACCGCGCACTTGCATCTTTTCAGGGTCGAGCCATATGCGCATGCTGTATTCGCCAGCACCGAATGCGCCGACATTTCCGACACCATCGACACGCGCAAGTTCATCGATTATATGCAGTTTTGCATAGTTGGTCAAAAACAGAGCGTCATAACGTTCGGAGTCGTCGGCCTCAAGTGCAATGAAGAGAATCATGTTGCTTGAACGCGACATTACCGAAACACCCTGTTGTTTGACGGCGGCCGGAAGTTGTGCTTCGGCGAGCGAGACACGGTTTTGAATCTTTACGGCAGCCATGTCGACATCCGTACCGTTTTCGAAAGTCACCGTGAGAGAATAGCTGCCGTCACTTCCGGAGTTGCTGCTCATATAAAGCATGCCTTCGACACCGTTAATCTGCTCCTCGAGGGGCACACCGACAGTTTCGGCCACAGTGCTTGCATCCGCACCGGGGTATGAGGCCGACACCATTACGGTGGGTGGAGTAATGTCGGGATATTGGGCTATAGGCAGTGTCGTCACGGTCAAAAGCCCCGCAAGCACCATCAGCACAGCGATGACGATTGAGAAAATAGGACGCTGTATGAAGAATCGTGAAAACATAACAGGCGGGATTTGAGGTTTTGTATTACTTTGTCAATATCGGTTTCACGGTCATTCCGTCGCGCACTTTAAGCATAGCTTTAGTCACATATTTTGTGCCCGGCTGAATGCCCTTGCTGACGATGCGCATTGTGTCGTGGTAAAGGTCGCCAGCCTCGATCGGTGTGTATGCCACTTTGTCGGAGTCATTGACCGTGTAGATGAATTTACCGAGCTGGTCAGATGATATAGCCGCATCTTTTATCATTACGGCATGGGGGGCGACATCGTACGGAAGCATGACATTGGCATACATCCCGTCGCGTAATTCTCCGTCGGGATTTTTGACACGGGCCTTTACGAGAAGCGTGCCTGTCGACTTGTTCACGGCCGGGTCGAGATAGTATACATCGGCTGTATATGATCCTGCGACTGTATCGGTGAACGACAGAGGAATACTGTTGTACCTGATATGTCCGGTCGGATTGCCGCTGTTGGTGATCTGTGGAGTCTGCGACTCGTCTACATAGAATTCCACATTAAGAGTGGCGTCGTCATATATGGTTGCGAGCTTGGCAGGCGCTCCCGCCCCCGAAAGGTAGGCTCCGACATCATATAGATTTGATGATACGCGTCCTCTGAACGGCGCTCTTACGGTGCAGTAGCCGAGGTTTGTGCGTGAGGTCTGAAGCAGCGCCTCAGCCTGCCGGATGGAAGCCTGTGCCGCTTCCATGGCATTTTTTGCCTGCAAGACTTCCATCTGCGAAACGGCATCGCTTTCCAGTGCCTTCTTCATGGCGGCGTATTGCTGCGAATTGTAATCAAACGAACTTATTGCGTTGGCAAGCTGCGCTTCGGCTTCGCGCACAGCGTCGGAATATGTCTGACTTTCAATTGTGAATAATATGTCTCCCTTTTCGACGAGGTCTCCGGCTGTGTAATTGATGGATTTAAGGTATCCGTTTACACGTGCCACAAGATCTACCGACTGGTTGGCCTGAAGTGTGGCCGGATAGGTATGGTAGAGGGTGACTGAGTCAGTGACGGCTTCGGCCACATCTACCGGCATTGCACCTTCATGATTTTGTGAAGAGTTTTTTCGGCATGATACCGTTAGAAGCGTAGCGGCGGTAAAGGCAAACATGACGGAGGCTGCCGAAAATAGCGGGATGAAATTTCGAGTTCTCATAACTGAAGATTAATAGTTTGATTCCCAGCCACCGCCGAGAGATTTGTATAAAGCTATAAGTGCCGACAAAGCCTGACTCTTTGTCGATATGTAAGAATTAGCGTATTGAAGAAATGACATTTGTGCGTCGGCCACGTTGGTGAACGAGGAATTCCCGCTCTTATAAAGGTCGACGGCGAGATCGAGCGATTTTTTGCTTTCCTGTACCACCTGATCCGTAGCATCCATGCTTTTTAATGCCGAGATGTATTCAGACATTGCATTGTCGACTTCTGTCACGGTGTTCATCACAGCAGAATTGTAAGATGCCCATGCCGCCTCAAATTCGGCTTTGGCACTCCGCACCTGAGCACGACGGGCGAATCCTGAAAAAACTGTCCAGGTCAAAGTAGGAGCTATAGAGTAGCCTATGCTTTGTTTTTTGAAAAGGTCGCCCCCGTTATGTGACGTGGTAGATATCTGCCCGGTCAGCGACAATGTCGGAAGAAATTCTTTCTTTGCCACTCCGACAGCTGCCGAGGCAGCCGCAAGCTGACGTTCGGCAGCGACAAGATCGGGACGCCGTCGCAAGAGGTCAGCAGGAATGCCAGCTGACATTATCACGTGGCAGTCGGGCAGTTGCCGGAATGAAGTCACAGACGCCGGCAATGATTCGGCGTAAATACCCAATAGTGTCGCGAGAGAATTGGCGGACACTTTGATGGAATTTTCGAGCCCGGGAATCGTGGCTACAGTCGAGTAATATACGGTTTTAGCCTGTGCGACATCAAGAGCCGAGGCGAGTCCGGCCTCATGACGGGCTTCGGCAATTTTTACAACTCGTCGTTGTGATTCGATATGTTCGCGTGCGAGTAGCAGGTGAGTTTGGTATTCACGCAACTGGATATAGGTTGATGCAATCTCTGCTCCAATACTGACCATTACGGCCTCATAGTCGGCGCGGGAGGCCTGCCAAAGGGCTTTTTTCTGACGAGCCTGTGCGGTGATGCGACCGAAGACATCGATTTCCCAGTTGGCGGACAGTCCAAGATTGAAATAAGACTCGGTTACGGCCTGTCCGTGGCGTGATACTGTCAGTCCGGATTGTCTTGCCCGAGTCCATCCGGCATCTGCTGACACAGTAGGATAATAGGCGGCACGTGCTGCTTCAAGACCGGCTCGAGCTGTTGTTATCCGCTGCATTGCGGTGAGAACATCAAAGTTGTTTTTTACTCCCATGTCGATAAGAGAATCGAGGACCGGATCGCCAAGCCGTGTCCACCATGAATCCTCGTCGGGAGGTGTTTGTTTGAATTCCGGGGCATATTCCCAGGAAGCGGGGAGAGAATCCCTTAGCTCCGGAATTGCACAATGTGCCTGCTGGATTGCGTTTAGCGCTGTTACCAGCAATATCAGCTGACGAATAATTCTCATAGTCAAAACGATTTAACACAGTTTAAACACTGATATTGAAACAAAAGTTTTGGGATGCCTTCTACAATTGCAATGTTTATGGCATCTTCTGGATATAAGAGCGATCTGACTGCATGTTGCTTATAATCAGTAATAAAGATTGTAATAGATGGAGTATGTTAATTTTTACTGTTGATAATTTACCAAATTTAATATAAATTTACATAGTTGTAAGGGTTTTTATCTGATTTTATGACGTAATGCGTTGAAATCTAATAAATGGTATGTAATTAAATTAACTAATATGGTTATAAATTTGCATTTGTTAACTATATAATTTGTTGTTTCAACCGATTGAAGATATGTTGGTTTATGCTGCGAGGATAAGCCTGTTTGCGAGGATGGATAATTGATAGTAATTTTGTGGTGCGAAAAAGTCTTATATCATCCCAATGAAACAATTCATAATAACCATAGTTCTGTATATGACAGCAGTCATTACTGTAGGCGCAGTAGGAAGCAAAGATGTTGACGTGTCTTTTGCAACATTGACAAACGGGGACGTTGTTATGCCGTCGCTGTCCGAGATGCTTGGTGAAGAGATTGATGACTTCGGGGAGTTTGATATTAATTCAGAAATTAAAGATGCTCTTGTAGGATACGCAAAGAAATATATCGGGACTCGCTATCGTCGTGGCGGCAAAGGTCCTGCCGGATTCGACTGTTCGGGATTCACGAGCTATATTTTCCGTAATTTCGGTTACACTCTCAGTCCGGCGTCGCGTCTTCAGGGTGTTCAAGGCGTAGATGTGGATATTGAGAATGTCGAGGTTGGCGACCTGATGTTTTTCAGCGGTCGTCGCGGCGGCAAGACTGTAGGTCACGTCGGAATGGTTGTCGATGTCGATCCTGAAGCCGGAACATGCAAGTTTATCCATGCCAGTTCTTCGCAGGGGGTTGTAATTCAGAGCTTCCCCGACGGAGGTTATTACAGCAAACGTTTCCTGCATGCACGTCGAGTGCTTTCGGAAGATGATGAGGTATCGGCATCAGTTCGCTGAGAATTATTGAAGAAGACTCAAAAATAAGTATATACATTTTGCTTTAACGCGCCGACAGTGTGTGATTACAATGTCGGCGCGTTTGATTATGAGTTGCCCGGTCATTCCAGCCGGGACGTAATCTCGTTAGCGTCGACCACTGTAATTACGGGCTTTCCGTCGGGTGTATAATTGGGCGTTGACAATTTGAACAAATCAGAGAGCAGGTGGCTGATTTCCGCATCGGATAGAGTGGCTCCTGATTTGATGGCTACAGACTTCGCCATTGACAATGCCAGGCGTGAGTGCATCGATTCTCCGTCGAGTTCGCCCCCGATTTCGGCTATTTCAAGCATTCGGTGGAGGATTTCGTCAGGACGAGAGTCGGCTATTATGGACGGTATTCCACATATGTTCCAAGCTCCGTCTCCGAGGGGTGCGAGATCGAATCCGAGTTTCGACACCTCTGGAAGAATCGATTCAAGCAAAGTGCTTTGGGCTATGCCCAGATGAAGCGCTTCGGGAAACAGCACGCTTTGGGTGGCTATGGCGTTGAGCCGTTCAAGATCCATATATCGGTCATAAAGCACACGCACGTGGGCTCGGTGCTGGTCAATCAGCATCAGTCCCGAGCGGCAAGGTGTAGCTATCCATTTCCCCAGGATCTGGATTGCCCGTCGATTGTCGTCTTCATGCTGGTCGAAGGCGAGGGATGGTATTTTGTCGCCGGAAGCTGCTTGGCTCTGCTGGTTTAAAACCGAGTGATAGGTAGTGTCGGTTATGTCGGTGTCGTGATTAGTAGTCTTGAGTTCAGATTCGCGTGTCTTGGCAAATTGCTCGTAAAGTTTCTCCCAGTCGTTTGAATTAGAAGATTTTGCACTGAAGCCGCGAGAGCGCATAGTGACAGAAGTCCCTGTCTCGTGCGTTTCGGCAAACGGATTGTATCCGGTGTCGAGGGTTATGTCCGGGTTGCCCGATGCATTAGGTTTGAATGCGGGAATATCGGGTGCGTCCTCAGTGTCGAAATCGATTCCCGGCATGGCGTTGAACCGTCCGAGTGATTCCTTTATGGCAGCCATAAGTATCTGGCGAATGCCAAACTCGTTTTCAAATTTTATCTCGTTTTTCGTAGGATGGATATTGACATCGATTGTATCCGGACTAACGGTAAAAGATATAAAATAGTTGGGTTGCTCGTCCTGCGGAATCAGTTCCTGGTAGCATTCGAGGACAGCCTTGTGGAATACTGGATGGCGCATGTTGCGCCCATTTATAAGCAGATATTGCAGAGGGTTTCGTTTCCTTGCGTTCTCAGGGAGTCCGATGAACCCTGAAATTCTGACGATAGAGGTGTCGGTTTCGACGGGCAGCAGCTGTTTGTCGAGATTTTTGCCGAACAGGTCGCATATGCGTCGTTTCATCGGGGCGTGCATAAGCTTATGGATAATCACGTCGTTATGGAAGAGTGTGAAGTCGACCGACGGATTAACGAGTGCGAGCCGCTCGAATTCGCGGAGGATAGCAGCAAATTCAATTGAGTCTTTTTTGAGAAACTTACGACGGGCAGGCACTGTGTAGAACAGGTTTTTAACCTGAATGTTTGTGCCACGGGTACACGCGCAAGGATCCTGCGACTCTACTTTGGAACCGTTGATGATGATTCTCGACCCCGTTGTTTCGCCACTGGCCATTGTACGCATGTCGATCTGAGCCACGGCTGCAATCGAAGCCAGAGCTTCCCCGCGAAAGCCCATGGTGTGGAGCGTGAAAAGATCACTTGCTTCAGAAATTTTAGAGGTAGCATGTCGCTCAAAAGCCATGCGGGCATCGGTGTCGGTCATTCCACACCCGTTGTCAACAACTTGTATAAGTGTGCGTCCGGCGTCTTTTATTATGACCTGAATGTCGGAGGCACCGGCATCAACCGAGTTTTCCACAAGTTCCTTTATAACAGAGGCCGGTCGCTGGATAACCTCTCCGGCGGCGATCTGGTTGGCAACTGTGTCGGGAAGTAACTTAATTATATCGTTCATCCTATCAACAAATTAATAGCCTGTAACATTAGCGGCGGCAGTGACAGTCTGGGGTCTTCCGACTCTTTGGCTGTAATAGATGCTATGAAATGAGGGAGCTCGGAGGCATAGACCATTCTCATCCGGCGGTTGTTGTCGGTGCAGTTGCGCGACGAGTATGTCATGTTGGCCAATCTGTCGGCGAGTTTTACCATAGGTGCATATGGAGTGGTCCGGATACCGCTATAGTAGCGTTCGTCAGCCCGTTCGGCCCGCGTACGTCCTTTTTCGTTAGTGAGGGCGTATACTATTTCGGCTGCAATCAATGCTTGTCTTGGATCCATATATTCCCGTGCCACACCTAAAACGTCGTTGTAAGTGAGACGGGCATCTTCGATGCTGTCATGGAAATACGCACCGAAATACACCGGGAGAACATCTTCAACTCCCGAAATTATTTCGTCGGCATAGCGGACGACATTGTCGGCAACCATATCGAGATGAAAGCTGTAGGGGAGGTGCTTGCTGTAAAATTGATTGACGCTCGCATGAAGGTCGTGGGCGCATTTTTTGATTGCCTCCGCCTCATGGCTGTGGCTCTCGTTGATAACCAAGGCGAATTTTGATATAGGATCGTGCATAACGCTGCAAAGTTACAAATTATTTGTCAGTAATGCTCGTCATTACCGATAAAAGTCGTAACTTTGCACTTCAGAAATAATCATAATTAAGTAACTCATTATGAAATCACGAGTTTTATTTGCGGCTCTCGCAGCTGGAGCTCTCCTTGCCACCACGAGCTGCGTAACCAACAAGAAATATGCTGCTCTCGAAAACAGCTATAAGGAGCTTCAGGCTGAGTACCAGACTACACGTGAAGGCCTTGTTGAATGTAATGCCAACGGGCGTAGCCTCCAGACACTGCTCGACTCGGAGCGTGCCAAAAACGAGGAGTTGAAGAGGGGCATGGCTACCCTGAAGAACACTCTGGATCAGAGCATGGCTCAGAACTCGCAGGGAAACGTCAACATCGCCAAACTTGTCGACGAAATAAACGCGTCAAACACTTATATCAAACAGCTTGTTGATGCAAAGTCGAAGAGCGACTCACTTATGATGGTGCTGACAAACAACCTTACACGCTCGCTTTCACGTGAGGAACTGAAGGATGTTGATATAAAAGTCCTTAAGGGCGTAGTCTATGTGTCGCTTGCCGACAATATGCTTTTCAAGTCAGGAAGCTATGAAATCAACAGCAGAGCTATGGAGACCCTGTCGAAGATAGCTAAGATCATAAAAGACTATGATGACTATGACGTGCTTGTTGAAGGAAACACCGATGATGTTCCTATTTCTCGTCCTAACATCCGCAACAACTGGGATCTTTCCTGCCTGCGTGCCTCTTCGGTGGTTCAGGTGCTTCAGAATGATTTCGGTGTCAAGGCTTCACGCATGACTGCCGGTGGTCGGGGCGAGTACAATCCTATCACCGACAATGACACGGAAGTCGGCCGTCAGCGCAACCGCCGTACAGAGATTATCATCACTCCGAAACTCGACCAGTTTATGGAGTTGATCGATAAGGCTCCTGAAGCAGAGGATTAATTGCTGCAATAATTGCCAATATAAAAATTAGAGAAGGCCGGGAAGCAATCAAAAGCATTCCGGCCTTCTTTACACAAAATAATACTTGCCGAAAATTTGAGTTAGGATGAGACAGATGAGAAAGTTAAGCCGCTGTAAGGACGCGCAATGGGCTTTAAAAGTATTTGATAACGCTCCTTATGTGACACTCAGCATGGTAAGACCCGACGGTTCGCCCTATGGCCTACCATTATCACTGGTCAGGAGAGGGGAGGATACTTTCTATTTTCATTGCGCTGGTGAAGGTGAAAAACTCGACTGCATTCGTTTAAACCCTATTGTCAGTCTGTCGGCCGTCAGCAGATGTACGCCGAAATTCGAGGAGGAAAAGGGTAATTTCACTGAATATTACAATTCAGCCATAGCTGTCGGCAAGGCAGAGATTGTAACAGAAGATTCCGAAAAAATTGAGGCGTTGAAATTGTTGTGCCAACGATTCCTTCCAAAATACATGGATAATTTTGACAACGCAATAAGCCGTAGTCTCGCCATCACAACGGTAGTCCGAATCACGCTTACAGAACCTCCCATTGGTAAATCCAAGCCATAGAGTATTAGAGCATACTCATTGATTTAGCTATTCGGCAGGCTTCATGTGTGTTTTTGACTTGAAGCTTGCCGATTATTTCCTGACGATGACGGCTGACAGTATGGATGCTTATGTTTAAGTGGGAGGCGATTTCTGCACTTTTCATTCCGGTGTCTATCATGGACAGAATCTGGCATTCCCGACGACTTAAAATTGTGTCGTTGCCTGATGTTGTCAGTTCCTCCTTTATTCCGGTAATCGAATTTACAGCAAAACTCTTCCCTTTGAAATCAAAGGGCAACGGGCCATAAGTACATATGGCGTATCTCAAATTATCCTTGTTTTCATCAAATATGTAGTACATACGATGCAGTACATCGTGAATGTTATTGTCGGAGAAACGGAAACGCAATTTGGAAACAAGATAATAATCAGATTTTTTGCTTTTGGGCAGATGTCTCAGATAATGAAAGAAACGGAGTTCGGCGATATATTTTTCCTCCTGCTCATCTGCCGACATAAGAGAGAAAATCTTGCTTTCCCATATTGAATTTTCCTGCTGATAATTGTCAATACCAAGATTGATTGCAAAGCCACCGTCTATAATATGGCTTGTGCCGTCAACCATGTCGCTGACCACTATCAGAAGATTCTCGATACTCGCCCAAAATCGCGCATGAGTCAATACGTCAGACAAAGGAATGCATCCGCCTGAGTGTCCTTCAGAACGGAGTAATTTGTCCAGCGTTTTTCTGTTTTCTGCAAAATGGTTATTTCTGACCATTGCCGGTTATTGTTTAGCTTGTTAACTTTGCAAAGTTAATTAATCAAATGGTTATAAACAAGAATGACAGAAAAAGATAAAATGCTTGCCGGCATGATTTATGATGCCAATAATGATCCGACCTTAATTGCTGAACGATTGGAGTGTAAGGAGTTGTGTCGTGATTACAACGATTTACGCCCCCGTGAGATAGAAGCTCGCGAAGCAATGTTGCGAAAAATACTTGGTGAAGTCAAGGATGGGATTCTTATCGAACAGCCGTTCTATTGTGACTATGGATATAATGTCCGGGTTGGAAATAATTTCTATGCCAATTTTAATCTTGTCATTCTTGACGAGGCTCCGGTGTCTTTCGGCGACAATGTGTTCATCGCTCCAAATTGCGGATTCTATACGGCCGGACATCCGTTAGATGCCACTGAGCGTAACAAAGGATTAGAATATGCCCTCCCCATTTCTGTAGGAGATAATGTGTGGATCGGTGCGGGCGTATCTGTATTGCCGGGAGTCACAATCGGCGACAATTGTGTGATCGGAGCAGGAAGCATTGTTGCCCGTGATATACCATCTAATTCAGTTGCGGTAGGCAACCCCTGTAAAGTGATAAAAACAATTTCAAACAATAACAACAAATGAAAACCAAACTGATACTAATGGCTTCTGTGCTTTTCTTGGCAAATATGTCCTTTGCGCAGACACTTGAGAAGATGAACTGGTTCAATGAACCGGAAAACTGGCAGATTGACGGTGGCAAGCTGACGATGTTTGTCACCCCCAACAGCGACTACTGGCGCATATCTCACTATGGATTCACAGTGGATGACGCTCCGTTCTATTACGCCCAATACGGCGGTGAGTTCGAGGCCAAAGTGAAAATTTCAGGAGACTATAAGGTCAGATTTGACCAAGCAGGAATGATGATACGCCTCGACCATGAGAACTATATCAAGACTGGTATTGAGTTCGTAGATGGCAAATACAATCTCAGCACCGTAGTAACTCACAAGACTTCGGACTGGAGCGTCATAGCCCTTGACCGTCCCGTAGATTTTATCTGGATCAAGGCAGTGCGACGACTTGATGCAATCGAGATTTTTTACTCGTTCGATGACAAGGAATATCACATGATGCGCAACGCATGGGTCGAAGCCAACCATCCGGTGAAAATTGGTATGTTCGCTGCCTGTCCGGACGACAATGGATTCAAGGCATCATTCTCCGATTTCAATGTTACACATCTCCCCGACAAAGTCCGCAGCGAATGGCTGAAAAAGAACACTGCAACCGATAATAAATTAACTCATACGGTATTATGAAAATAGACCATATTGCAATCTGGGCAGAGGATATAGAAGTGCTCCGCAAGTTCTATATGCAGTATTTCAATATGTCCTGCAGTGACAAGTATGTCAATCCGAGGAAGAATTTCAGCTCATATTTTCTCTCTTTTGCAGATGGAGGAGCGCGCATCGAAATAATGAACATTCCAGGCAAAGACGCTCCTTCGAGCCATTGGACGTTATTGCCATTCTAATCTTTCGGATGCCGGGGCATAGTCCCACTCCCTGAAATGGATTTTCTTGTAAAGAATTAAAAAAATCAAGCATATCCTTTTTCAACGATTTATGCCTCTTTGCCAGAGTATTGAATGACTTTTCAAAATCAGGTGTTGGAATTATATCAAAGTTCATCGAGCATATCTTGGATAGTTCTGCGAGGGAGTTTTCCTTCTTCAATCATTTTTACTTGTTTCCAACTATGCTTGATACTCTCTGTCAATTCGTCCACTTGCCGTTGCTGCCTTGGAGAGAGAGAAAGTTCTTCTCGACCAACTCTGACAAGGGCATAAATAGAGTTCTTGCGCCGTATTAATACATGTTCTCCTTTATCAGCTCTGTCGAACGATGCAGCAAGGTTGTTTCTGTAATCACTAACTGATAAAGCTTCCATATTTCATAATTTAAGAAATTGTGTAAATATATAACAAATATTTGTACATAATTGTGTACATCAAAATTTAAATTTGTCTCTTCTTGGCCGGACAGCTCGAAAAATAGTATGACATTGTCTTTCAAATATGACAAAGGCGACGGTGGGTGAATTCCAGCCGTCGCCTAAATGCGTAAGGAGTCTATGATTAATAGTTTTTAGCCTCGATTTCAAAGAAGCTGCGGGAATGCTTGCAAACGGGGCACACCTCGGGAGCTTTTTTGCCGATGACTATGTGTCCGCAATTGCGGCAGATCCATACTGTGTCATTTTCGCGTGAGAAAACTATTCCCTCCTCGATGTTGGCCAAAAGGCGACGGTAGCGCTCCTCATGGTGGCGCTCGATGGCTGCCACTGCGCGGAAACGCCATGCAATCTCCTTGAAGCCTTCTTCTTCGGCCTCGCGGGCCATGCGCTCATACATGTTAGTCCATTCGAAGTTCTCACCTTCGGCAGCATCGCGAAGGTTGGTCATGGTGTCGGGTACTTCTCCGCCGTGGAGGTATTTGAACCAGAGTTTGGCGTGCTCCTTCTCGTTGGCAGCGGTTTCTTCGAAGAGAGCTGCTATCTGCTCGTAGCCATCCTTGCGAGCCTTGGATGCGTAGTAAGTATATTTGTTACGTGCCTGTGATTCACCGGCAAACGCTTCCATCAGGTTGCGTTCGGTTTTTGTTCCTTTTAAATTGTCCATTTTCAGGTGGTTTTTTGGGTTGTTTTTATAATTGGGTTATATGATTCGTTTTCGCAACAGTCAGGGCAAAGTCCCTTGAATAGAATATCGATACTGTCTATTCGAAAACCTGAAGGAGACGGAAGGTGTAATTCCTCAGGAAGAGCCATATCGAAGATGCGCCCGCAGCATCTGCAACGCAGATGCCCGTGTCGCGGCTGAGGAGCGAAGTCGTATCGGCGGTTGCCGCTTTCCAGTTCCAGCTCCCTAAGTAATCCGGCATCGGTCAGAGTCCGCAGAGAGTTGTAAACCGTAGTGCGTGACATCGTCGGATATTCTGTCAGTATATCGCGAAAGATCTCGTCGGCGGTAGGGTGCTTTCTCCCTTCGGCCACATTTCGTAATATGGCCAAGCGTTGCGCTGAAGGACGGACACCTGCCACGTGCATCATCTCGGCAAATACTGCGGGTGAAATCTGATCTTTCTTCTGCATGATTCGTTTAACTAATTTGTAATTGTTGCAAAATTAGTAATAATTCCAATTATGTCAAAATAGATTTTGATAAAAAATCTTAAAGTTATCCGGTTCAGCAAAGTATATTAAACCGTTCCAAATTTGTCATATAATGAAATGTCCGGAAAATCAGTAATTTTGTAATCTGGAGAACGATATACATACATGGATAAATATCAGGAAATAAAAGAAGCTTTTGAACTGTTGCGTGATGAAGTTAACGCAAAGAAGATGTCTTCGTATATGCGCAATAAGTTCAAGTATTGTCCTTGTTAAGCATTTGTATTATGAAGAGAATTGTACGATGCAGTGAAGATGGTTATGAGGCGCTCGTCGGAAGATAGGGGCGTTCAGTCAGAGCTACACACAGTTTCTTGATTATGGTTGAGAAATTTGGCCATTTGAAAAAATAAGTCTAACTTTGTAAATATCACTCTGTGGAATGTTTTGATTGAAAATTAGATATAAATATCCTAATGATGATACTTACAAATAAATCGTTGACTACGCCTGATGTAATTCGAAATCTCGGTTTGAGGTTCCGTGACTACCGTTTGCGTATGCGGATGACCCGTAAGGAAATTTCTGAAGCAGCATCAATCGGTCTTACAACTCTATATAGATTCGAATCGGGAAATATGACTGACATTTCATTTAGCACTCTGCTTAGACTCCTTAGGGCAATTGGCCTTAGCGAGAACTGGGATGCGTTGCTTCCGGAATTGCCTGAATCACCTTATTTGTATGATGACAAGGATAAAAAGATGCAACGAGTAAGAAAAAGCAAAAAGTCCGGGTTATGAAATATCTGAAAGTAAATTTATGGGGTCTTGAAATCGGACGTCTTGTATGGGATAATGCCACGAAACGGACATATTTTATGTATAACTACGTCAAGAAGGACAAGATTCCCGACATAGCCCCTCTTTTATCCCCTGTTAAGAATCGGAATGTTATTTTGCCGATATATGGAGACGATCGTCCTCTTTATCAGTTCCTGCCACCGTTTATTGCCGACTCGTTGCCGGATTCTTGGGGTAATACGCTTTTTGACAAGTGGGTAAAGGATAATAAGATTCCGCGCAATAAAATTACACCTCTATATAAACTAATGTTTATCGGTACACGAGGAATGGGAGCACTGGAATATGAACCATGCGCCGCAGACCTGAATCCAACACGTACGATCGATATTAAATCACTGTATGATATATCTCGTAAGATCCTTGAAGACAAAGACAACATTGTGTTGAACACCAGCGAGGAACTTACATTACAGGCATTGCTCTCTGTTGGCACTTCCGCAGGAGGACGCCAGATGAAAGCGATTCTCGCCATCAATGACAAGACAGGTGAGATACGCTCCGGTCAGGCTGACGGGTTTCTCGGCTTTGATTATTACATATTGAAGTTCGGTGACATATCCATGCCTGTTGCCGAGATTGAATTGGCGTATTATAACATGGCCGTTTCCATCGGAATCGAGATGGAAGAATGTCGTTTGTTATCCGTTGATGGGATTAACCATTTCCTTACCAAGCGTTTCGATAGGAAAAATGGGAAAAAGATTCACGTTCAGACATTGGCTGCCATTAATCCGGAAGCCCAAAGCTATGAAGACCTTGTTGCCACTTGCCGTGCTTTGTCAATTTCGGAGACTGAAATTGAGCAGCTCTTTGCCCGAATAGCTTTCAATGTTATGGCAAATAATACCGATGACCATAATAAAAATTTTTCATTTCTTCTTGAAGAGAACGGCAAATGGCATATAGCTCCGGCTTACGATATGACTTTCATTTTTAATATTAACGGAACCGGACCGAACATAAAGCGAAGATTGAGCCTCGGAGGAAAGACGAGCGACATTTCAAAATCCGACCTACTCGATTTTGCAAGAGAGAACGATATCAAGAATGCCAATGCTATCATAAACAAAGTCGCCGAGACTATCGGCAAATTCAACGAATATGCTGACCGAAGCGGTATAACCCAGCCATGGCGCAGTATCATACAAAAGACGCTGAACGATACTCTTTCTTCATTCGGCTACATCGACAGCCACGAAGGAACAGAAGCCATTTTATATGATAAGTACGAAAGGAAAATAACCGCTCTTTCAGTTGCAGTCAATTCCAAAGGTCTTTATGAAGTGATTGCTACAATCAACGGGCAGCGTAACCGAAGATTTGTAAGGCCAAACATGAGTCTTTACGTTTACTTTAAAGAACGAGATATCTATAATCTGTTTCCAGATGATAAAATACGATTAGTCGAAACCTTATTTCCTCCTAAATAAGACAAAAGGGTTTCGATTAGTCGCAATAGATGAAAAAGATGAAGCGCCGGTCCTAAGACTTATCGGATGAAGTATCCTATCTCGATGAGTTCTGTCGAAATCCCTTCCTGCTCCAATATTTTTACTGCCTCACTAAGTGCTGTAAATGTGTTTCCGCCAATACGCGGACTGGTACTTACCAATAATACTTTCATGTATGATGCCTTTTTGTAAAAATTATACTTAGGTATTATATGGGTAAAACCATAGCACATGACATTTTTTCTTGCGCCAAGTCTAAGCATTGATTGCCAGGCAC
>CAZAZA010000032.1:0-28609 GCA_964489495.1 uncultured Bacteroides sp. | reverse complement strand
GGTACCTTATCTCGGAGCACTCATCGTTTACCCGATAGCTGCGGCGGCTTACCTGTATTCAGCAGTGAAAGGCTATAGGCTGGGTTACTGCCGCGACTGCCGCCGACGCTTCGGCAATCCGTCAGAACGAGGGTTTCTCGGCATGATTTTCAGTCAGGAAGGATTGTTTCAGCGCAAAACAATGGCATGGCTGTGTTGTGGCATGACGATTACCTCCTGGGCATATTATTTTTTCGACTATATAAACATAAGCCTTACCGAAGCTGATATATATGTGTTTTTTGTCCTTCCGGCAGTTGTTTTCATCATTGCGAACATCTGCATGGGCATAAGGTCGATGTCGATATATTACTACTACAACCGGGATTTCGGAAGCATGCTTCCGGACACAAACGGCACTACGACAGTCCGCTATATCATTATATGTGGAAATGAAATCTATCTCCACATCCCCGACCCCAAATCGGAAACTGTAATCGGAGACGAAAAGATTGACACCCCTTTGAAACTCAGGTTTCCCTTTCGGCACAACGTGTCGATACAGGATGCCCGCACATGGGCCATGAACTTCCTACAGACTCCACGGGCAAGCGATATCGACATACGTTTCATGTACAGCAACAGCAGCGCCAACGCCGAAAGCAATATGTTTCATTACCTCGTCTTCGCAAAATCGCGCGATGCAATCGAAAATTCGGCCATCAAAGGATGCGAATGGTTCACAATCTACGATATCGACCGAATGTTGAAAAAACATATGTGCAACCTGCTGTTCGGAGCCGAGATAGTGCGTCTCCACACCATAGCCATGGCCTGGAAAACCTATGACCGCGAAGGCCGGCGACTCTATAAAATCAAGAACTACACGCCAACATTCCGTTTGTGCGACATACCGAAATGGGATGTGGACTACAACGACTCTCACTGGCTCTATGTGGCCGAGAACAATGAAGACAAGCCTTTTTACCGCTGGAACAAATTCTGGCGTCGGTACATCAGCGGAATAAACGATTGAGCATCATGCCAGACAATAAAAAAGCTCCCATCCTTGTCATAACAGGCCCGACTGCCTCGGGCAAAACGCGGCGTGCAGCCGCTGTGGCCCGAGCCATTGGTGGCGAAATAATAAGCGCCGACTCCCGCCAGATATACCGTGGAATGGATCTGGGGACCGGCAAAGACATCGAGGAGTACGGCGAAGTGCCGTTCCATATGATAGACATATGCCCTGCCGGATATAAATATAATCTTTTCGAATATCTGCGTGATGCCTCGGACGCGTGCGACAACGTGGCCCGACACGGCAAAGTGCCCATTGTCTGCGGCGGAACAGGCATGTATATAGAAGCGCTTGTCAACGGGCTGCGTCTGCCGGAAGTGCCCGAGAACCCACAGCTGCGCCATTCGCTCGAAAGCAAAACGCTCGACGAGCTGACAGCGATTCTTTCCTCTATGAAAGCCCTGCATAACACAACTGATGTCGACACGGTGAAACGGGCAGTCAGAGCCATTGAAATACAGACCTGGTATGCCGAGCACCCCGAAGAGGCGGCTAAAGCCAAAACCGGCATGGCTTCTCCGCGCCCGGCTCTGATTATCGGCGTGGAGATCGACCGCGACTCGCGACGGAAGCGTATTTCCGAACGGCTGCGGCAGCGTCTTGATGCGGGAATGGCCGACGAAGTGCGGCGACTGCTTGATTCTGGCATCCCGGCAGACGACCTTATCTATTACGGGCTGGAATATAAATATCTTACGCTCTATGTCACCGGTCAAATCTCCCTCTCGGAAATGACATCGTCGCTTGAGATCGCCATACACCAGTTTGCAAAACGTCAGATGACTTGGTTCAGGGGCATGGAACGCCGCGGACACCATATCGAATGGCTTCCGTCGACTCTTCCCGACGAAGTATTCACCGAAAGGGTGACGGCTCTCTGGAATAATTATCTGGCAAGATAGGAAGGCCTGAGTACCCATGGAAACGGGTCGCGGAGCACCAAAGCCTTGTCTTTACGGAGTTGACGCATCATAGTCACAGCCTCTTCGGGTGTCGCAACACTTCCTGCCACCACATAGTACAAAGGCTCACGTGTGTTGACAATCATCGCGCCGTCATAGCCGTTGTCGACAAGACGCTGACGCATTGCCTTGGCATTAAAAATTTGTTTGAACTGAGCCACAACCACACAATAGGTCTTCACCGTCTCGCGGCTTGCACCCCCTTCTTTCGGAAAGCCTATTGATATTGTATGCATCCGGACTGTGTCACCCAAGGCCGTCAGCTCTGACCCACGTCCCTGCGGGCGCATGCGGTTGTAAATAGTTGAATCAAGTCCACCTTCGTTGTCAAACTTTTCCTTTGCCACCTCATAGGCAGCCCGGTAGTTCTTCTCATTGGTCTTACACCCGCAAAGGGCGACCAGCGCACCAATCAGAACAATAATATACTTTTTCATATCTCCTCGTTGTTTTTATTGGCTAACTCTATCACTTCAAGGTCGCAGACACGGCCTTCGTCGATTTTAAAACGCATCAGCGTGCGCACCTTCTGCCACCCGTGCCAGCCGGCGGCTCCCGGATTCAGGTGCAGGAGACCGAGTTCGCGGTCGGGCACAACCTTCAGTATGTGACTGTGGCCTGAAATCATCAGTTTCACCCCGAGTTTTCGCAATAAAGCTTTCACCCCGGGTGCATAACGTCCGGGGTAACCGCCTATATGGGTCATCCATACATGCAGGCCTTCGACTTCGAAATCGAGCACTTCGGGACACCGACGGCGCACCACAGCCCCGTCGATATTGCCAGCTACCGCCCTTACCACCGGTGCCACAGCTTCGAGACGCTGTATTATGGATATGTCGCCTACATCGCCGGCATGCCATATCTCGTCACATCCGTCAAAATGCGCCGCGTAGCGGTCGTCCCACACCGAGTGTGTGTCGCTGAGTAGTCCGATTTTTTTCATTCACGTATCATTCTGATGTAATTGAATTTCAAACCTTGCGGAACGTCACCATAATAACCAACACTGTCAAGGGCAATTGTGTTGAACCCGTGCTGCAGGTTTATCCTCGTCATGTTACTGAATCCGGCATATGCCGAGTCGCCAAAAACCATTTCACCGGCCGGCCGGCCGTTGACAAGCAGACTGCACATCTGATATTGAGGTATATCAGCCCCAGCCTCGTATGACACATCCACATAACATCGCTCGCCCTCGCCGGCCCATATAGTGTCGCCACTCACCGACAAAGTATCGACCGCGCCGGCAGGGATCACAATATGTGGCCGTGACATGAAGCTTAACCAGCCGTCTTCGCCCACAGCCATCACCGAAATCTGAGTCATCCGGTGAGGTTGGGCAATAGAGAATGACGATCGTTCGGTAGTCTCACGCAAGGCGTCATTTATATAGACGCGGAGCCGACGTCCGTCATCGCCAAATCTGGCCACGCAGGGAGCAACCCACTCGACCGGAGGCTCGGCAGGGCGCACAGCCACCTGAGGCAAGGCAACTTCGGGGGAAGGCTTACGATTATTGGCCATTACGATCTCAACGGAGTGATGACCGGCAGCAGTCGCAGGTATCCTGCGGTCGTCGCACTGCACTCCGTCCAATTTAAACGAGGCTATCCTTGTGCCTGTACCCTTGATACACACATCGACAATCGACTCACGGTAGCGCAGACCACGCAGATGGCGTTCGCCGGTCATTGTTTCCGGAATACAGGGAGCGAAGTAAAGGCCGTCCCTTTTCAATCGGATACCTACCAGCACCTTCAGCACCATCGCAGCCATGCCGGCATGCGCAAGCTCATAACGCAACGGTTCTCTATCCAGAATACCGGCTTCTGAAATTTCCCTGATAATCTCAGCCAATCCCCGTGTGAGCACATCCATCTCCCCGGCCTGCATGGCGGCAAGATTCCAATAGGCCTGCACCAGAGGCATATAGGCATCACGCGAGATGTAATCCGCTTCGTTCTCAAGAGGATAAAAGGCCGGCATACCCAACGGGAAAGACGGAGTCTGAGCCATAATCGAACTTATCCGTGCTCCATCGGCCACTCCCGAGACTATAGCCATAGCCTGACCCATGTTGTCGGCTGCCATTACCTGCATCGGGAACGGCGACCCGTAAAGATATGCGCTGTAGAACCCGCGCGACGGTATCCACAACCTTTCGTTGATTGACGATGTGACAATTGTTGCAATTTCTCCGTAGGATGGCCCGGAAACATTAAGTTCGGCTTCCATAGCGGCTACGGCATTTAACGCTGCGACAAGTATGACGTTAGACAGCAACCCCTTCGACTCGTACAGATCGGACGGACCCATCCATTGCGGATAGACAGCTAAAGGATGTCTGCCGATACCCGCCATACCACGCATCAGTTCAGCCTCACTGTCCCACAGCACAGCCATATCGTCGCGCAACGTGCGGACCGCAAACGTATATGCAACAGACAGCCACTG
Source organism: uncultured Bacteroides sp. (assembly GCA_964489495.1). Lineage (GTDB taxonomy): Bacteria > Bacteroidota > Bacteroidia > Bacteroidales > Muribaculaceae > Paramuribaculum. Next base: position 24,130 of record CAZAZA010000032.1, on the reverse strand, counting down.
ACGATTGCCTGTAGCCTTATACAGCTCCCATGCCGACACAACCCACATAAGGCGGTCGGAAGACACCGGCCATCCGGGGCGGCTGACAGCCATGCCGCCGACGTGGCCGTCGTCAACCATCGCTTTAAGAGACTGTATCGAAGTTTCGGGTGAGAGAAGAGCCATGGACAAATCGACCGAATAAGGCGACAGGAACTGCCTCCCTCCTGAAGCAAGCGTCCGTGCAGACACCTCATAAAGGCGGTCGAACAACGGCTGGTCAGAACTGTATGAAGGATAAGTCTTTAAAACGGAACGCAAAATCGAAGTGTCGGCATAGAATACAGCCCCCCCGTCAACGATGCTGTCGGCATAAATCGTGAATCCGTCGCCCGAAAACACTACCGTGCCATGTCGCGGGGAACGAGATTCGGAACATCCCCATAACAGGAACGCCGTCACCAGACATGATATGACTGCTCGTAGGGACATGGCCATTTTCATTTTTTTGCAGTACAAACTTAGCAAATAACGGGTGCATGACAAAAATATTTCAGAACAAAAATGTAACTTTGCACCCTAATTTATATCGTTTAGTATTTTACACCAACAGGCAATGGAACCTTTGAAGCATGAATGCGGTGTGGCAATGATCAGGCTGCTGAAGCCGATCGAATATTACAAAAAAAAGTATGGCACCTACTGCTACGGCCTTGGCAAACTCTATCTTATGATGGAGAAACAGCACAATCGGGGACAGGAAGCAGCAGGCATAGGAGTCGTAAAAATGAATGCGTTGCCGGGCAACGAATATGTGTTCCGCGAACGCGCTCAGGGTTCCGGTGCCATACAGGAGATATTCGACCACGTCAAAGCCAAACTTGAAGAATCAGACGTAGAACACCGGTCGCCCCAGGCTGCCGCAGCCGAAGTGCCTTTCATCGGAGAGATATACATGGGCCATCTTCGCTACAGCACTACAGGCAAAAGCGGGCTCTCTTACGTCCACCCGTTCCTGCGCCGCAACAACTGGAGATCGCGGAACCTTCTGCTGTGCGGCAACTTCAACATGACCAATACTGACGAAATATTCCGTAGGATTGTCGCCACCGGTCAGCATCCGCGCATCTATGCCGATACCGTAATGCTCCTTGAGCAACTCGGCTATCACCTTGATAAAGAGAATCATCGCATTTACCGTATGTTCCGCAACACAAAGAAAGAGCCGGAACTGACTCACGCGATCGAAGAGTCGATCGACTTGCGGAACGTTCTGTCAAATGCGGCAACTACATGGGACGGAGGATATGTGATATGCGGGGCCACGGGGTCAGGCGATATGTTCAGTCTGCGAGACCCCAAGGGTATACGCCCCGCATTCTATTATGCCGACGACGAAGTGGTGGTTGTGGCCTCGGAGCGTCCGGTCATACAGACAGTGATGAACGTTTCGCGTGCAGAAGTCCACGAATTACAACCGGGCGAAGCCGTCATTGTCGACAAATCGGGACATATGTCGGTTGACCGCATACTCGAAGCCGGCGGCAACTGCCGCTGCTCGTTCGAACGTATTTATTTTTCAAGAGGCAGCGATGCAGATATCTACCGCGAACGCAAAGCCCTCGGGCGCAATCTTGTCGACCAGATTATGAATGTCTGCAACGACTGGGACAGCACCATATACTCATTCATACCCAACACGGCCGAGGTGGCATTTCTCGGCATGGTACAGGGCCTTCAGGACCGGCTTGATTCCGAAAAACATGACATGATTCTGCGGCTGCAGGGCGAAGGCAGACTCAACTCAGAGAGCCTCTCACAGGTTCTTGCCAAAAAAGTACGGGTCGAGAAAATTGCAATCAAGGACATAAAGCTACGTACGTTCATAGCCGAGGGCGAAAGCCGCAACGACCTGGCCTCCCATGTGTACGACGTCACATACGGATGCGTGGAAGATGACCGCGACACCCTTGTTGTGATCGACGACAGTATTGTGCGCGGCACAACGCTCCGCCAGTCAATCATCAGAATACTCGACCGGCTGCATCCGCGCCGGATTGTGGTGGTGTCGTCGTCGCCCCAGGTGCGTTATCCCGACTATTACGGCATAGACATGTCGCGCATGGGCGAGTTTGTAGCATTCCGCGCTGCGGTGGAACTGCTGAAGGAATCGGGACGTGACGACTTGCTCCGAAATGTCTACGAGAGATGCAAATCTTTGGAAAACGCCCCGGACGACAGCCTGGTCAACTGCGTCAAGGAGGTTTACGCCCCGTTTACCGACGAAGAGATCTCAGACAAAATAGCCCGCATGATGACTTCGCCGGAAGTAAAGGCCGAAGTGCTGATTATCTACCAAACGCTGGACGGACTGCACAAAGCCGTCCCCGACCATCCGGGCGACTGGTACTTCTCGGGCAACTACCCTACCCCCGGAGGCATACGCATGGTCAACAAAGCCTTCGTCAATTTCTACGAAGGACATGCCGACAAGCGCTGATTGCCGGCAGAGTGAAAGCAAAAGATCCGAAACGACACAGTGTCGTGTCAAGTATGTAAGGCTTTTGTCACATGTGTGACAATGGGATGAATTTTTGCATGTAATTCCGAAAAATCGGATTATATTTGCAATGGCTAACCACCGGCAAAGGCGGCAAGCTGACATTAGATTATCACTACCTACCCAAAACCCTTGCAATGAAACGCATAATCACCATAAGCGTCATGACTGCCGTTGTTATCGGGCTTTTGACATTTATTGTCAATGACTTATCGGCACAAAGAACGGTCAGAATCGACGGCGAGAGCATCGGAGCCTTCCCTATCGTAGGTAAAGGCATGCAGATCGAACTGTCACCCGGCCTGACATTCAGCGTGTCCTCCACAACCTCGATAAGCTGTGTGACGCGCCCCACTCTCGAATGGCTCAGATTCAGAGGGTATGTCACCGACTCGACAACGCGCTTCTTTATAAGCCGCGACGCCTTAGGGAAACTTGAAGTGACAAGCCTTATCTACAAAGTCAACCTGCCGATCAGCCGATATGAATTTCGCTACGACAGTATAGCCGGACGAACCATGTATAAAAACGTTTCGTCGCAGAGCGGCCTTCTTGAAGGCCTGGAGGTCACCGTAGCCGAAACAGAGAACAACAATGTGCTCGGCATGGATTTCATGCGCCGGTTCATAGTGGAATACAACCACGCTGACCAGTCAATGACTTTTCATCTGAACGTTCCCGACAATTACGAGCTGCTCGGAAACATAAGCGTGGGACACCGTCCGTCGGATGTCATAGGATGCTCGCCACGATACTATATGGACATGAAAGTTGACCACGAATCCTATTCCTTTCTGATCAACACCGACATGCAGGACATCACAGTCAAAGTACCGGCAAAAGAAACCGGTAATCCGACAATCAACCGTCCGCTGAACGAGCAGGTTATCGATACGGACGGCTGTACCGTACCTGTTATAGTCGACCAGTCGGCCTGGGTGGAATTCGGCAACCGGGCCGGCTCGAGACGCACCTACTACTTTCCTTACGGAAGCAAGCCGGAAGTAAATCCGTTTATATTTTTCAACCAGGACCTGGTCATCGATTTCAATTCACGCAATATCTATCTGCGTCCCTATTACCACATAAACGAACTTACAAGCTGATTGGCCAAGATGCTGACATGTATATTGATACCCGAAAAATTGTTTTGTCAATTTTTCGGGTGTTCTTTCTAAATATTATTCAATAAAAATTATGTAGATTAAAGGTTAATTCTTAATTTTGCTGTCGCAACAAAGTCGGGATTCACAGCTTCCGATAACTGCACGATCATTCTTAACTTAAAAATTTTACCATATCATTCGAAATCATGAAAGAGCAAATTAAGCAGACTTTCTCCGAGAAGTTCGGAGGCGAAGGCATCTTGTTCGTGGCTCCCGGCCGCTTCAATCTGATCGGGGAACACACCGACTACAACGGCGGCTTTGTATTCCCGGGCGCAATCGACAAGTTCATCATGGCCAGCATACGTCCCAACGGCACCGACAAAGTCAACCTTTACTCGCTCGACCTTCAGGAAGAAGCTCACTTCGGCCTCAAAGAAGAGGACGCGCCTGCCGAACAGTGGGCACGCTATATCTTCGGCGTATGCCGCGAAATCATCAAACGTGGCGGCGTAGTGAAAGGGTTCGATGCAGTTTTTGCAGGCAACGTACCTTTAGGCGCAGGCCTGTCGTCGTCGGCCGCCCTCGAAAGCTGCTTTGCAAACGCGCTCAACGATCTCTATAATGACAACAAATTCGACAAGATGGAGCTTTCACGCATCGGCCAGTCGACCGAGCACAACTACTGTGGCGTGAACTGCGGCATCATGGACCAGTTTGCTTCGGTACACGGCAAAAAAGACCACCTCATGCGTCTCGACTGCCGTTCGGGCGAATTTGAATACTTCCCCTTCGCACTCGACGGATATAAACTTGTACTGGTCGACTCACGTGTAAAACACGAGCTGGTTGACTCTCCTTACAACAAACGCCGTGAGAGCTGCGAGCGTGTGGCACGTACTCTCGGAGTCGACACATTGCGCGACGCCTCAATCGAAATGCTCAACTCGATTAAGAACGACCTGTCGGAAGAAGACTATAAACGTGCAAAATATGTCATCGAGGAAAAGCAGCGTGTTCTCGACGTGTGCGACGCTCTTGTGAAAGGCGACTACGACACCGTAGGCAAATGCATGTACGGCACCCACGAAGGTCTTTCGAAACTTTATGAAGTGTCATGCGAAGAGCTTGACTACCTCAACGAAATAGCACGTGAATGCGGAGTGACAGGCTCACGCATAATGGGCGGCGGCTTCGGAGGATGCACCGTCAATCTCGTCAAAGACGAGCTTTACGGCCATTTCATCGCAACAGTTGTCAACAAGTTCAACGAAAAATATGGCCACGAACCCAAGATCTATCCTGTGATAGTATCAGACGGCGCACGCCGCTATTGCGAAGAAGATTAAAAACAAACACCGCCGGGAGTGCCGCAGCGACGCTCCCGGCAGGTTCGGCCTTAACTATTACCATTTTTTAATGAGGCCTAACATGCGCCTCAGACCAATTTTGTCATCCATAACCACCTTTGAAACTAACTAAGCCAATATGAACAAAAGACAATCACGCCTTGCCGGCATCGTGGACATACTGCAGCACAACAGCGTAGGATCTCAGGAGGAGCTCCTCAAACTCCTTTCCGAGCGTGGCTGCAATGTAACCCAAGCAACGCTGTCACGCGACCTCAAGACACTCCGCACATCCAAAGTTGCGACAGAAATGGGCGGATACCGCTATGTAATTGCTTCAGGCACTGTCAAAGAGACTCCCTCCGCACCGACTATTGACGGAGGCACCAAGTCTGCCATTATTTCTGTAGCCCGCGCCGGCTCGCTCGTAGTCATCAAGACACGCAGCGGATATGCACCGGGGCTGGCCCACGAAATCGACTCTATGCAAAATCCCCACATTCTCGGTACAGTGGCCGGAGTCGACACCATGTTCATAGCCACCAACCACAGCTCGTCGGCACGCGACGTGTATCTTGCTCTCAGCCTGGTCATTCCGGCAGAGGTAATGAACAATTCGCGACGTGCCTTCTTCGGCTGACCGATACAATCATAAACTCTCCCGTAATTTCCCCAACACCTCACCATCAAGCATGATTAAAGTAGGCATCATCGGAGGTACACGTCCGCAGGCCGGCGAACTCCTTAGAATTCTCATCAACCACCCGGATGTGGAGATTGTGTGGGTATATGATCCCGCACACAAAGATCTTCCGTTAGCCCAATACCACCGTGGGCTCGTCGGCGAAACTTATCTTCGTTTTACCGATACATATGACCTGAATTCGATCAACGTCGTGTTTATGTGCCATGACCGCGAAGGACAGTCGCGTCAGATACTTGCGACAGAAAACTTTCCGGAAAAGCTGCGCATTATCGACCTGTCTCCCGACTTTATCGGCGATTCCGGATTTGTATACGGATTGCCGGAAGCCAACCGCAAGGCCCTTGTACGCGGAGCTACGCGCGCTGCCGTTCCGTCGGCTATCGCCATGCCGATACTCCTGGCACTGCTTCCTCTGGCTAAAAATCTCATGCTCAACAGCCCCATACAGGCCACAGTCGTACGTGCGAGCCATCCATACGACCTCGGACTGCTTTCGGTGTTCCCTCAGGATGAGGAAGTGGAAATTGCCAACGCACTACGCAGTCTCCAGACAAGTTTCGACCAACCGATCAACATTATCAGCGTTCACGGAGGTTTCCAGCGCGGCATGATGGCGGTGGTGTATCTCGAATCGCCGATAGCAATCGAGCAAGTGAGGGAAATCTATGAGTCGTATTACGATGACCACAGCTTCACTTTCATAAGCGACAACAACCCCGACATACGAGAGATCGCCAACACTAACAAGTGTATGCTCAATATCGACAAATATGAAGGGCGTCTGGTCATCACCGCCGTACTCGACGACATGCTCAAGGGTTCAGCCGGAAATGCCGTGCATTTGATGAACCTGCTCTTCGGGCTGCAGGAACGGGTAGGTCTGATGCTCAAAGCTTCAGGCCGTTAAACGAAATGAGAAAGCGCCCCGTCCGACAATTTCCGGACGGGGCGCTTTCTCATTTCGTATCAGATCACTTCCATTCACGGGGACTTATGTCGAGCCGCACAGGCTTGATCATATTCTCCGGAGCAAGTATTGTGTCAAGTTCCTCTTTGGTGAGGATGCCGTGTTCAAGGACCAGATCATAAACGCTGCGCCCGGTCTCAAGAGCCTCTTTGGCAACAGCTGTTGAGTTGTCGTAGCCAATAACAGGATTGAGAGCCGTTACGACACCTATGCTGTCGTGAACATATGCCCGACAACGGTCGGCATTGGCCGTTATCCCTTCCACACACCGGGTCCGCAGGGTGTCGAAACCGTTAATCAGAAGGTCGACCGACTCAAAGTCGCACTGGGCCATTACAGGTTCCATAGCGTTAAGTTCCATCTGCGCCGAGTCTCCCGCCATAGTCACGCACAACTCATTGCCCATAACCTTGTAGCATACCTGGCTCATAACCTCGGGTATCACCGGATTGACTTTGCCGGGCATTATCGAGGATCCGGGCTGCATGGCAGGCAGATTAAATTCGGCCAGACCACAGCGCGGGCCGCTTGCAAGCAAACGAAGGTCGTTGCATATCTTGTTGACTTTAACTGCCACGCGCTTAAGGGCAGAAGCGTAGCCGACAAGACATGAGGTGTCGGATGTCGCACCGACAAGATCAGCCGATAGTTTTATAGGCCAACCGGTTATGTCAGCCAAAGCTATGACGCATTTTTCAGAATAGCCAGGCTCGGCGCATATCCCTGTACCTATGGCTGTAGCGCCCATATTAACAGTCAGGAAGTCGGAAGCCGCCTCATCAAGGTGCTTTATCTCATCGGTGAGAATCGATGCGAAGCCGCCGAATGTCTGTCCTAAAGTCATAGGCACGGCATCTTCAAGCTGGGTTCTGCCCATCTTTATTATGCCGGCGAACTCCTGCGACTTTTTACGGAAGGCTTCAATAAGCTTAACATAGTGTTCCTTAAGCCGCAGATGAGAATAGTACATGCCAATATGTATGGCCGTAGGATATGCATCGTTGGTCGACTGAGATCTGTTGACATGGTCGTGGGGCGAGCAGAACTGATATTCACCATGCTTATGTCCCATTATTTCAAGAGCCAGATTGGCAATCACCTCGTTTGCGTTCATGTTGGTCGAGGTTCCCGCCCCTCCCTGAATCATGTCAACCGCAAACTGATCGTGATATTTACCGTCAATCAGCATCTTGCAAGCCTCCTCAATGGCACTTGCCTGTTCCTTAGTCAGCAACCCAAGTTCAAAATTGGCACGGGCCGCACCCATCTTTGTAACGGCAAGTCCCTTGATAAACAGAGGATACTGGCTTAGTCGGAAGTTGCTTATCTCAAAATTCTCAATGCCGCGCAGAGTCTGCACTCCGTAAAGAGCGCATTCCGGAATCTGACGCGAGCCAAGCAAATCGGATTCGGTACGGAATCCGTTGATATTGCAATCTGTATTCATTCTTTATTTCAAGGTCTCATTTATTGACACGGAAGCGGTCGACACCGTCACGAAGATATGCTACCGACTGGCGTGCTGCTGCCAGACCGGCATTGATGTTAGCCTCGGCAGTCTGGGCACCTGTTTTCTTGGGAGTAAAGAAAACCCGCTCACCGAAAAGCTCCTTAAGTTCGGCAGCATTATCCGGTTTCACATCAGCCACATAACGAATGTCGGGACGATCAGCAAGGGCCTTCTTCAGTCCTTCTTCGTCAATCACTTCCTTGCGGGCAGTGTTGATAAGCACACCTCCCTTTGGCATCAAAGTGATAAGTTCATAACCTACAGATCCGCGAGTTTCGGGCGTAGCAGGTATATGAAGGCTTACAAAATTGTTACCGCTGTACAAATCCTTGATATCGGCCACAGGAGCGACACCGGCTTCAGCCATAACTTCGGCCGGACAGTACGGGTCGAGAGCCGCAACCTCCATACCAAAACCCTTGGCGATGCGTGCCACGTTACGGCCAACCTGTCCAAAGGCATGTATGCCCAGTTTCTTATCCTTAAGCTCAGAGCCGGATGTACCGTTGAAACCGTTGCGCGCCATCATCACTGTCATACCGAAAACAAGTTCGGCCACAGCGTTAGAGTTCTGTCCCGGGGTATTCTCAACACATATTCCGGCTTTTGAAGCAGCGGCGAGGTCGATGTTGTCGTATCCGGCGCCTGCACGAACAATTACCTTGAGTTTTGGCGCGGCTGCAATAACCTCTTCATCGATGATGTCGCTCCTGACAATCAGTCCGTCGGCATCTGCCACAGCAGCGAGCAGATCAGACTTTGAAGCGTATTTTTCAAGAAGAGCACACTCATAACCGGCTTCTTCGACAATTTTCTTTATGCCTTCGACCGCTACAGCAGCGAAAGGCTTTTCTGTGGCTACAAGAATTTTCATGGTTGTGGTTTATTATCAGAGTTTGGCTTCGAAATCTTTCATTGCCTGTACGAGCACCTGTACGCTTTCAATCGGCAGTGCGTTATACAGTGACGCGCGGAATCCGCCTACCGAACGGTGTCCCTTTATACCGACAATGCCACGTTCTGCGGCAAGATCGAGGAATGCTTTTTCCTGATCCTTGTATTCGGGAGCAAGCACGAAGCACACATTCATAATCGAACGGTCTGCCGGATCGGTGACTGTGCCTGTGAAAATCTTGCTGTCGTCAATTGCACCGTACAGCAGCTTTGCCTTTTCGAGGTCGCGCTTCTCAAGTTCCTTGACACCGCCCATCTCCTTATAATAACGTAGAGTCTGGAGAGCTGAGTAGATCGGGAGTACGGGAGGAGTGTTGAACATCGAACCCTTCTTAATATGGGTGCGGTAGTCGAGCATGGTGGGAATCGGACGGTCGACATGACCGAGAGCTTCGTCACGGACGATTACGATCGTAACGCCGGCAGGAGCGAGGTTCTTCTGCGCTCCGGCATAGATCAGGTCATATTTAGAAACATCGACCGGGCGCGAGAATATGTCGCTTGACATGTCGGCCACGAGGCGTACGTTCAAGTCGGGGTCGTAGCGCATCTCCGTACCGTAGATGGTGTTGTTGCTGGTAAAATGGAAGTAATCCGAGTCCTCGGGCACTTTGTATCCCTTGGGGATGTAAGTGAAGTTGGCATCTTCCGATGAGGCGACTACGTCGACCTCGCCAAAAAGACGTGCTTCCTTGATGGCATTGGTGGCCCATGTACCGGTCTGAAGGTATGCGGCTTTCTTGCTCAGAAGGTTGAAGGGGACCATGCAGAACTGAAGACTCGCGCCACCACCGAGGAACAGGACACTATAGCCCTCCGGCACATCGAGGAGTTCTTTTACAAGAGCCTGGGCCTCATCCATTACAGCCTGAAACTCTTTGCTGCGATGAGAAACTTCGAGTATCGACAAGCCGGTGTCAGCGAAATTGATAATCGCATCGGCTGTGTTCTTGATGGTATACTGGCTCAGAATAGACGGGCCGGCGTAGAAATTATGTTTTTTCATATACTTGAATATGGGTTATAAGTTTTGTAATTGTAACACCTGCAAATTTACAAAATCATTTGACGATTCCAAACTTCACGACTCGATTTTTTTTGAAATTTGTCAATTATTTTGTTTGGATTCCCCATTCGCTTCACGGTGTCGCCTTTCATAATGCAACTGAGCACTGCGAATTTCAGCCGGATTATCTCCAGCCGACCAGAAACGCTGACCGACCAGCGCGTCGGGCAGATACTGCTGCTCGACCCAGTTTCCGGGATAATCGTGAGGATACTTGTACGACTGCCCGTAACCAAGTTCTTTCATCAGCTTTGTCGGTGCATTGCGCAAATGGAGAGGCACGGGCAGGTCGCCGGTCTCCCTTACTTTAGCCAAAGCTCTGTCAATTGCCATGTAGGCGGTGTTGCTCTTTGGAGAATTGGCAAGATAGATGGCACACTGCGCCAGCGGTATTCTCCCTTCAGGCCAGCCTATTTTGTGTATGGCGTCGAAAGCGGCGTTTGCAAGCAACAGGGCGTTCGGGTTGGCAAGCCCGACATCCTCGGCGGCAAAAATCACCATACGTCTCGCGATGAACTCCGGTTCCTCACCCCCCTCAACCATCCGTGCAAGCCAATAAACAGCAGCATCCGGATCGCTCCCACGCATACTTTTAATAAAAGCCGAAATAATGTCATAGTGCATCTCACCGTTTTTGTCATAAGCCGCAGGATTTTCCTGCAGACGGTCGGTTATGATGCGGTCATCGATCACGATAGGCTCGTCTTCGGGGGTCGACTGCAGCAACAGGTCGAGAATGTTGAGAAGCTTTCGGGCATCACCTCCGGCATACCTCATCAAAGCAGCTGTCTGTCGCACTTCGACCGTGCGGCGGCTCAGCAAAGGGTCGTCGGCCAAAGCTCGGTTCATCAGCTCAAGCAGCTCATCCTCTTCGAGAGGTTTGAGCGTGTAAACCTGAGCACGCGACAATAACGGCCTTATCACCTCGAACGAAGGATTCTCAGTGGTGGCCCCTATCAGCGTCACCACTCCGGTCTCGACAGCCTGAAGCAGACTGTCCTGCTGCGATTTGCTGAATCGGTGTATTTCGTCGATAAACAGAATCGGGCGTCCGGCCGAAAAAAGGCCCTGAGCCTCGCTCTTGCACCTTGTTATTAAGTCGCGTACATCCTTCACCCCCGCCGACACCGCCGAGAGCGTGTGGAACGGGACATCAAGTGTCCGGGCGATAATATTTGCGAGCGTTGTCTTACCAACCCCGGGAGGCCCCCATAGAATAAACGAGGCCACATTCCCGGTCTCGATCATCCGGCGTATCACGGCCCCGGGTCCCATAAGATGTTTCTGACCGATGTAATCGTCGGCCGTCATCGGCCGCATCCGCTCGGCTAATGGTTGGAATGTAGTCATATCTTCACGAAAAGCTTATTCTTAATACAAAGGTAACGATTTACATCGAATATGTTCTCAAAAAAAGGTATTTAAAAAAGTTTAGAGATTTTTTTAGCGTTGATATAAATAAAAATCACTAACTTTACAATCATAACCAAAGTAAGGCCGAAGGCAGGCTAATTTTACCACCTCTTGTCCGAACTTAACGGTGACTGTCGTGTTAAATTTATATATGAATGAATTTAACGTTTAAAGATTTTATTATGAGCAATTCACGACGTTCCACTACCGGCACTCCGCAAGCAATGCGGACTGTATTCGGAATAATAATGATAATCGTCTACATCGGTGTAGGCGTAATGTTCATGTGCGGCGTTTTCGACCCGCTTTTTGGAGCCTGGCCATGGGTTAAATGGGTATGCGGCATTCTGCTGGTGATTTACGGCATATGGCGCGGATACCGTCAGTTTGCCGGGCTTGACCCCGAATACGGCCCCGGTTATAACGACCGTGACGGGGACGACAATTAAGTAACTTCTGCAATTTATGAATATCAGACCGTTCTTTGCATCCCTAATGGCGGGGGCAGTTTTGCTCGCCGCCTTTGCTGCGTCGTTATCGTCGTGCAGCGGCGGCAAAAAATCACCTACCAGCACCTCTACATCCGGCATAGCCACCATAGCCTGTGACGGGACATTTGAAAATATCATGTCGCAGGAAATCGATGTTTTTGAGTATCAATATCCTAACGCCAGCATCATTCCCTACTACACGTCGGAAAAGGCATGCGTTGACTCTATTCTTGACTTCAAGACAAAACTTGCCGTCATAGCCCGTCCGCTGACACAGCAGGAGATTGATTTCCTGAAATCAAACAAAAAGGCCGCGCGCCAGAGCCGTATTGCTGTCGACGCGCTTGCCCTGATAGTAAATCCAGAAAATCCCATCAAGGAATTGTCGAAATCGGGTATCGCCGAAATACTTTCAGGAAAGATACAACGCTGGCAGGACTTTGAGCCTATGCCAAAAGGGTTTGATACCATACGTGTGGTTTTTGACCACGCCGGATCGAGCACCGTGGCATATATGCGCGACTCGTTGCTCGACGGGGGCGAATTCGGCCCTAACGTTTATGCGCAGAACACACCCGACGGCGTATTCAAAGCTGTTGCCAAGAACCGTAACGCGATAGGTGTGATCGGTGTGAGCTGGATCAGCTCTGACATGCGCAACCGGATTCACACTCGCGAGGAACTTGCGGCGGCAGTGCAACGCAACGATGTGGACTCTCTGACATTCGACTCGTCGGTGAAAGTGGTACCGATACTCAACACCACCGATATGATCGCCTATAAGCCCTATCAGCAGTATATCTACGACGGCTCTTACCCTCTGTTCCGTTCAATATGGATGATATCTACCGGTGCCGGCGGAACGCTTTCACACGGTTTCTACTCTTTTGTCACCGGATTTAACGGACAGAAAATAATACAGATGACCGGAATACTCCCTGCAACCATTCATCCTCGCATGGTGAATGTAACGACAGCCGGTGCATCAGATTAATGTCATAAAATAACAAAAACATAATAAACCATTTAAAACCGTATTAGAAGAACAAAAACGATGAAAAGCAAGATTTTGGTATCTTTCATTCTGGGATGCGGACTCACCGCCGCAGCTCAGGGCGGCTATCAGGACGGCGTGGACAACTTCAACGCAGGACGTCTCGACGTAGCAAAAGTCATACTTAACAACACCCTTAGCGATCCTTCGACCGACAAAGCTGTCAGCTACTTCTACCTTGGTTCTATCGATATGAACGAAGGCAACGCTGCCGGAGCTCAGGCCAACTTCCAAAAAGGACGTGACGCCAATCCCGCTTACGGTTACAACCTTATCGGTCTTGGTGAAGTAGCCCTCAAGAACGGTGACAAAAAGGCTGCTGAAGATTTTTTCAAAGAGGCTCTGAAGACCGACAAGAAAAACACCGCCCTGCTTGCAGCTGTGGCACGTGCCTATTTTAATGTCGATCCCATCCAGTATTCAAAGGAAGTAGACAAATACATCAACAAAGCTCTCAAAGATTCAAAGAACACCGAATCGGCCGCTTATGTGCTTCAGGGCGACATGGAGGCAGCTTCCGATCCGGGAACCGCAGCCGGTAAGTACGAGATGGCTATCGAACAGGACAGAGCTAAAGGCATCGTCAACCGAGAAGCTTATGTCAAGTATGCCAACACGTATTTCCACGTCAATCCGAAATACGCAATCAACAAGCTTGAGGAGCTCAACGAACTTGAGCCCAACTCGGCCCTCGCACAGCGCGAACTCGCTGAGAAGTATTATGACAACAACCAGTTCGGCAGCGCCAACATACAGTATGGCAAATACATGCAGAACCCCAACCACTTCCAGAGCGACGAACAGCGTTACGCAGGCCTTCTTTACTCAGCCGGCGAATATCAGAAATCGGTCGATGTAGCCAACAAAGTTCTTGCCAACGACCCGAACAACCCTTACATGTTCCGTGTGCTCCTTCTCAACTACTCTGACGAGGAAGCTCCTCTGAAAGACTACCAGAAGGCTGTCGATGCCGCAGAACGCCTTTTCAATAACCCCGATGCCAAGCTCGTGCCTAACGACTACATCCGCTATGCGAGCTCACTCAGCGGTCTTGGACGTCACGAAGAAGCTGTCGAGACCTATGCAAAGGCTGTCGAGCTTAACCCCGACAAACCTGAACTGCTTCTCCAGCTCAGCTCGGCTTACGATAAGGCCGGCAACCCGCAGAAAGCAGTAGAGGTTATGAAGCAGTATCTTGATGCCGGCAACGGTTCGACCAACGACCTCTTCTCGATGGCTCGCCGCTACCAGTCGCTGGCCCGCACACTTCCCGAAGGTTCGCCCGAACGCGAAGCTGCCGTAGCCGACGGTCTGAAGTATATCGACATGGCAATTGAAAGAGTTCCTGACAACGGCCTTCTCTACAACACTAAGGCTACCCTTTACCTGATCGGCGAAGGTGTATCGAAAAACACCGTGGACAGCTACCTCAAGATGCTTGAGCTCTTCGACCAGGATCCGGCCAACAAGGACAAATATAAGGCATACTATTCGTCGGCCTACTATATCCTCGGCGGTTATTATCTGAAGCAGGAAGACCAGGAAGCAGCCAAGAAATATTACAATATGTATGTTGACGTGACTGCCAACCCCGATCCTCAGATTCTCCAGTTCCTCGGCCGAGAGCCCAAACAGTAATCTTTGGACACAATACCGAACAAGGCCCTGCTTCCCATCCACGGGGGCAGGGCCTTTATACTGAATAAAGACCGATGAAACTTCTGTTTGACGACCAGACTTTCACAGCCCAGCGTTTTGGCGGGATATCGCGTTACTTCGTGGAATTGGTTAAAAATTTTCCGGAGGATATTGAGTGCGAAATTGCCACTAAGTTCTCCGACAACGCTTATATCGACGAGGTAATGCCCGGTATCGGGCGGTTGCCACGAATACCTCTTCGCAAAGATATAGGCAAACTTGTCAATCGCTCTGTCTCAAGGCATGCTGTCAGGCGCGGCGATTTCGACCTTTTTCATCCCACTTACTACAATCCTTATTTTCTGAAATCGCTCGACAAACCTTTTGTGCTGACCGTTCATGACATGATTCACGAGCGGTTCGCCGACTCGTTCCGACACGACGATCCTACCGCCGGATACAAGCGCAAACTCATCGACAAGGCTGCGGCGATTATCGCCATAAGCGAGTCGACAAAACGTGATTTGCAGGAGTTTTACGGCGTTGACGAACACCGTATCACAGTGATATATCATGGCAGGAACAAGTTGGCCGACACCGAATCGACAATAGCGGGACTCCCAGAGCGATATATACTTTTTGTGGGAGACCGCAATCGTTATAAAAACTTCGAAGGACTTGTCTCGGCATTCGCCTCGTTGCGCGGTTCTTGCCCGGGATTGCATCTTGTGTGTACGGGGCGCCCCTTCAGCAAATCCGAACTCGAACTGCTCTCAACCAATGGGATATCAGACTTATGCCACCAATATTTCGTGACAGACAGCCAATTGAGACATCTTTACACTCATGCCGAGTGCTTTGTGTTTCCATCGCTTTTCGAAGGATTCGGTTTCCCGGTATTGGAATCATTCGATGCCGGATGCCCACTTGTTGTAAGCAATACAAGTTCGCTTCCCGAAATCGCACGCGACGGAGGCATATATTTCAATCCCTACGATAGCGACGATATCGCATCAAAGATTTTGCAAGTAATAGAGAATCCGGAACTGAAGGCAAGGATGATCAAGAAAGGTCATAAGATAGCCTCCGAATTTTCATGGGAGCGGACAGCCGACCTTACAGCCTCATTATACCGCAAGGTCATTTCATAGCAACGGCCAAGGATTCCGAATAAATTCAGGATGCGCGTCGGCTTTGAGCTGTCGTGCGGGGACACCGCCGACTGTAGAGTGTGGGCTGACATCGTGTGTCACCACCGCACCGGCACCGATACACGCGCCCGAACCTATTTCCACCTCGCCGACTATCGAAACCGATGGACCTACATACACACCGTTGCCTATGCGGGCAGCCAACGGATCGGTAGAACCGACAGTTGTAAACTGTCCGAAGTTGACATTGTTGCCTATTATCGCGGCTGGATTGATGATAAGTCCTTGGCAATGCTGTATATATAACCCATAGCCAACAGGAGTTTTAGGAGGTATGAACAATCCGTAGCCACGTTTATATCGTCCGGCCATGAATCGAGCCAGCGGATAGAGCCAGCCCTTTCGATGTTGAGCGAGCCTGAACCAGAACGAGAACCCGATACTCACGCGAGTAAAACCGCTTAACCATATTCTCAGAAGCGAGTCCCGGCGTCCGTTGTGTCTGTACGAGTCCGAACGGATTAGTTCGACACAGTCGCGATAACTACGAGGGATAGGAACCGTTATTTCATCGCCACAAACATTATATTTGATAAAATCCATTGTAGAAATTATATCACCGGTTGATTATTTACCCCTTAGCCTGCACATTGCATATGAAAACCATAGCCTGGGAAGCAGCCTGATCTGATCGAAAGGCGAGTCAAGTTCCATTACCACCCTAATATTGTCTGCCAGTCCGGCCGAACGGCGGCGGTTCGACACGCCTCCTGTATCGAAAAACGCCACCGGGAACTCGAGTTTCATAAAGCCTGCTCTATTCTTGACCATCGTTTTAACAAACTTAAAGTCAGCCGACATGGGGTGTGTCAGGTCAAATGGATGGTCAAGTAACGCTTTTCGCCGTGCGAAACAGCTCTGGTGACAGAAAAACATACGGTGTCCGTTATGCACCGCTTCAGCTTTTTTCACCGTCATGCCACACTGTGCAGGCTTTGCCACATCACCATATATAATATCGACAGTATCGGGAACAGTACGTTTACCGAACACTTTCTCAAGCGTGTCCGGCGAATAGAATGTGTCGCCGGCGTTCATAAATATCACCCATTCGCCACCGGCCATCAATACCGCTTTGTTCATGGCATCATATATACCTCGGTCTTTCTCCGACACCCAACGGTCTATTACATTTTCATATTCGTTTAGGATATCCACAGTTCCGTCAGTTGAACCACCATCAACCACTATGTACTCAAAATCCTCGTAATTCTGGTCCGACACACTGCGGATTGTATTTTCCAACAATTCTTTGGCATTATAACATACGGTCACTACGGTCACCTTGCAATGTTTCATCAATTTTTAATTTTGAATAATTTCTTGAGTTTGTGCCTGAACCGGCGGCTTTCAGTCTTACGGCGGAAAACAGCCACAGCATCATCGGCCGTACGGTTCTCATCGAGTCCTGAAATCCGTGCGAACTTGCGCGCAAGCAGGGCCACCGCTTCTGAAGTCTCGAGAATCCCTTGGAAATTTGTCATAAGTTTGGAATGGCTTTTGACACCGAATTCCATGCGGTTTATATCAATCAGAGCGAAATCATATTTCGCGCCGTTGCGCCGTATCAGGACGTTACCGGGAGTAAAATCCTTCATCCAGACGCCAAGGCTATGAAGATTAGCCATATATGCCGCAAGCGCGTCGGCCACGCTGTCGAAATCGTCCCATCGTTCCATACCCCGCGTGAGTTTCCACTCATCACCAAGCTGTTCCGACACAAAAAAACTACGTCCGAACAAGACACCTCGTTCTTCGACAAACGCTACAGGACGTGCCGTGTTTATCCCCATGGCGATAAGTCTTGTGGCATTTTCAAAAGCTCGTCGAGCCTTGCTGGCACGCATATATCTGTATGCTACTCTATTCACTATATTTGGCACACAATAAGCCTTGAGATTGAGTGACTGCAAGTCAACCGAGCCTTTTGCATAGTCCGGCACAGGCAATTCATACACTCGGTTGCGGGCCTCATAGATAAGACGCGCTCCTGCGGGCACACCCGATTCTTCCAATCCCTCAACAAAAGGCGTCAGGGATTCACAACCGGGTGAAAATTCATGAACGTACCTGTTTTCTGCCATACTCTGCAATTGCTTTATCGTAAGTTTTCATTATTTCGGATGCCATCATCGAGGTGTCGAATTTCGCTGCATGACGCTTGCCGGCTGCAATCATACGGTCGACAGGAGCCGAACCCGACAATATGGCATTGAGGGCCTCTCCCATCTGGCGTGGCGAATTGGGATCTACATATATGGCTGCGTCGCCGCCGGCCTCTTCAAGACAAGAACCAGTGGCAGCCACTACAGGCCGACAGCTTTCAAGCCCCTCAAGCACGGGGATTCCGAATCCTTCGTAATGCGACGGGTAGGCTATTACCTCAGCAAGCCTGTTCACAGCCGGAAGGTCGGCAAATGCTATATTCTCAATGAAGAGAATACGGCCTGCCACACCAAGTTCTTCAGCAATCTTCCTGACATGACCCATATAGCCTTCACGGTCGCGTCCTACGGCCACGAGCCACACGTCAGATGGCAACGTAGCAAGCGCCCGCACAGTCAGTTCCAGATTCTTACGGCTCTCCACCGTACCTACCTGCAGAATATACCGCTCCGGCAAATCAAGTCGCGAGCGTGTCTCGGCAAGTTCTTCTTGTGATATGTCACGGCGGAACGAGTCGTCACACCCCTGATATACGACATCAATCTTATCAGGATTGACATCGTAAATATCTACAATATCATTTTTGGTACATTGGCTGACAGCAATTATCCTCGTGGAGTTATGACACGACCTGCCATACTTGAAATCATACATACGGCGGTCAAATGGCGAATAGCACTTAGGCAATCGACGATATATGACATCATGTATTGTGACAACAGACGGAATGCCCGAAGATGCGATGTTTAAAGGCAACTCATTGCTGAGACCGTGATAAATATCCACACGATCTTTCCTCAAAATGCCGGGAATGCCGAAAGTACGCCATAATGCCCCCGAAAATAGCGGATTATGCGGCCGGATGAACTCCACATTCGGAAGTTTACGTATTGTCAGCAACCTCGGATTCGGTTTCAGCTTAGGTGCATATATCTTAAAGTGATTATCAAGGTATCGGGTAGCAAGCTGCTCTATAACAAGCCGCGAATAATTACCCAGTCCGGTCATATTGCTGACTGGACGTTTGCCGTCAAATCCTACTATCATAGACATTCCATCTTTACTGACCGCAAAGATACGCAAAAATTTGCGATCTTCCACTTACCCCCTGCTGTCTTCGCGAACGATGCACATATTTGACAAGGTCGACATCGGCTTTTGACGGAATCTCTGCCGATTGCCGCCGTACCCACACAATGCTGTCCACAATAAGAAAATTAGGATGAAGTGCGAATCGCGTGTCATACTTTTTGATTTTTTTGTTGCAGATTAATGGCATTTCAGTGAAAACTATGTATATTTGCCGATACAAATTATAATCACTTATCATGAAAAAACTCTTTGCCTTAATTCTCTTGACCGTGACAATTGTTGTTATGGCAGCAGGTAAATATCAGATTCCTTTCAACGAATATTTGGACGAAGGTAAATATCAGGAAGCTGACAGCATACTTAGGGAATGGAATCGTGCGACTCCGAACGATCCCGAACTGTTTAGCGCACGGTCTATTATGTATCTCCACAGAGCCTTCGGCAATGATTCATTGCAGGATGCATTTGTTGACAGCGCCTTTACGGTAATTGACCGGGGTATAGCAGCTTTACCTGACCGCATTGATTTTCGCATTGGCAAAGCGACCACTGCATCTATGATTGGCAGATGGGCTACTGCAATCGACGCTATAGACGGTCTTTTGGACCGTGATGCGGAGAATGGAGGTCATTGGTTTGAAGCCGGGAATACGGTAAAATCAAATGCTGATTCCATCATTGCCGATGTCGTATTTAAACTCTTCATCGATATTTTTGATTCTAACTCACGCGATGTAATCAAATCTGCGTTGCCAACAGCTGCAAAGGCAGCGAAACGCTTTGATAGCGATTTGAAGATTTTAAATATGGCCGGCTCATTTAATTTAGGCATCGGGAACAACGATACCGCTCTGATATATTTTGAAGAAGCGTCACGTATTGCCCCTGATGATCTCATGACATTGTCCAATATAGGATATGTAAAATATTTACAGGGAGATAGTGTCAAGGCACTTGAGGTATATCGACAAATAGCGAATGGCGATTATGATAAAGAAAGCCAAGATGCTGCGCGACAAATGGTTGAAAAGATAACCACTCCTGCTAAAAACATGCGTGAATATGATTATTTTTTTTATTATCTGCCACAGATTGCCAACCAAATCACAAATTCCGACGATTTTCTTGACGTGGAGATGATAAACAGTCGCATCCTTGCCGCTAATAAATGGCGTTCACCATTTGAAAATAACGACATCAAGATTGACGAATTCTCACTGAGTGACAGTGAACCGAAGGTCGTGGTATGGACTTTTCCTATGCCTAAAGAGATACCGATGTGTCGCTACGTGGCATTCGTTCCCCACGACAACGGTAGGTACAAGATACTGACACTTGAAAAATCATTGGACTGTTGGGTTGTGGGCTCTAAGAAAGATACAACACATTCTAATTATGGAAGCATTCCCTATCCCGTTGATGCCGCAGCTTTTGTCAAAGCTCTATCTCAGAAAAAACTGTTGGAGCGATAATCCGGGCATCTGTCGCTCTATTCTATGCCCTTCTCATCAGCGAGTATGGTGGTAATTCCGGTCCATACTGGAAAGCAGCGTTCTAAATAAATTGTCTTAAACTGCAAAATATGAAATCAAAACTTATTTTTACTCTGTTTCTCTTCTATTGCTCTGTTTGTACAGCAACAACGCTTTTCCCAAACTCTCGGACGGCGACAAACGACGTTGAACTCGGTGTAGAGGGTGTTGCACGACTTTGTCCTACCGGGATGTGGGACCATTGGACGTTCCGCGATATCGTCTATGACAAGGAGAGCAACACGGTCATGTTTGTTATCCAACTGAATAGCTGGAATGAGGAACGTAATGGCAAGAGTATGACCACCGAGGAAGCTAAGAAACAGACCGAATGGATAGTCGAGAATATCATGGAGGGATATAATGAGTTGATAAAAACGCCACGCATTATGTGCGACGGTGACTTCATGCTCTACCTCTCACTCGGCACCCTCTTGAAGCAAATGGAAAAGGATGATACAACCCTCCGCATTGCTCTTCTGAAACCTGACTACGAGAATCTCGCCATCAAAGATATTCCATTGACTTTAACTTCATCTGAATTGAAACCCCTTATAATCCCTTAACCCTTAATATTCGAATCAATGCCTCACATCATGTATGGAGATTGAGCTCTGATAGAAATACTCGGGATACATCTTCTATAATAAAAAAGAATCTATGACTCAAATATTATCTCAAAAAATCTATGTAAGAATTCTGACATGGCTGGGGCTGGCTGTTGATATCTCGTCTAAAGACAGCGGACCGGAAACAGTAAAAATATGAAGCATCTTTTAACAGATATCATAGCCATCATATTCTTTAATAGGCGGCAAGATGCCGCCACTCCATTATGAGTTCTTTTCTATCTTTTTTGGCGAAAAATGCGGGGATATTTGCGTGTTTGAAAAAAAATGCGTTACTTTGCACTCTGTTTGGCGCACGGCCGAAAAAGCTGGCGGAAAAGATGCAGCCGTCTTGCGATATGAGGCCGGCCGATGTGGCGGACAAAACATTGGAAAATAAACTATTAACAGAGATAAGTAAACACAGCCATGTCAAAAGTTTGTCAGATTACAGGCAAGAAGGCTATGGTGGGTAACAACGTTTCACACTCGAAACGTCGCACCAAGCGCAAATTCAATGTCAACCTCTTCAACAAGAAGTTCTACTGGGTTGAGCAGGACATGTGGATTACGCTGACCATCTCGGCAGCCGGACTCCGCACAATTAACAAGAAAGGGCTTGATGCTGCCATGAAGGAAGCAGCCGCCAAGGGATATCTCACCACTATCCGCCCTGTCTATTAAGCAATAACCTATCTCGGAAAAAATAGAAAACCCCGACCACTATGGCAAAGAAAGCAAAAGGCAATCGAGTACAGGTGATTCTCGAATGCACCGAACATAAGGCAAGCGGAATGCCCGGCACTTCGCGTTACATCACAACCAAGAATCGTAAGAACACTACCGAGCGTCTCGCTCTTAAGAAGTACAACCCGATTCTGAAGAAAGTAACTATCCACAAAGAAATCAAATAATCTAAGATATGGCAAAGAAAACAGTCGCATCGCTGCAGAAAGGCGAAGGCCGTACCTATAGCAAAATCATCAAGGTGGTAAAGTCCGCTAAAACCGGTGCTTACACCTTCCAGGAGCAGATGGTTCCCAACGACGCCGTAAAGGACGTCCTCAAATAAGCTCGAAGCTTACCGCCTGAAACAACAATAGATATAAGCAGATGCCCGGGAATCCAGGATTCCCGGGCATCTGCTACGTTATTACTATATGATTCGAGCACGTTCATTAAAGATGGTTGAGGAGAAGACGGAGCACCAACAGCGTGGCTTTGTCGATGATTTCGGAACGGGGTCCGGCGAGATGATACAGTTCGGAGAATGTGCCGCGGGGGGTAACCACAGCTGTCCAGACGGTGCCTACAGGTTTGTCATCCGTGCCGCCCGACGGTCCGGCTATACCCGACGTGGCCACCGCGCACTGTGTGTGAAACCGTCGACAGGCACCTTCGGCCATAGCTCGCACTACGGGTTCCGACACGGCACCCTCTGCCTCGATCACAGCCGGATCGACCCCGAGGATGTCGGCTTTGGCTTCGTTGGAATATGTCACGGCGCCACCCATATAGACATCGGAACAGCCGGCTACAAGTGTCAGATGGTGAGCGATGTTGCCGCCGGTGCAGCTTTCGGCGGTGGCAATTTTCAGACCTGCCTGACGGAGCGCGTCGAGCAGATCGGGTGCGATCTCCTGAAGATCACTGATAATATATGGATCCATTATTCTGAGGATTATTTCATTGTCACGCGGGCATATGGCGCAGCGTCATAGGGACAGAACAGACGGTCGTTGTACTTAAACATGCCTGCTATGGCTATCATGGCGGCGTTGTCGGTGGTGAACGAGCGCTTGGGAATAAACGCTACCAGTCCGTGGCGGGCACAGTATTCGCTGACAGCGGCCCGTACGCCTGAGTTTGCCGAGACGCCGCCGCCGATAGCCACGGTCTTGACGCCGGTCTGGCGCACAGCCTTGTCGAGTTTGTCTATGAGGATGTCGATGATGGTTTTCTGCAACGACGCGGCAAGGTCGGCGCGGTTTTTGTCGATGAATTCAGAGTCGAGTTTCATCTGGTCGCGCAACGTATAGAGAAACGATGTTTTCAGACCACTGAAGCTGTAATCAAGTCCGGGGATATGAGGTTTGGCGAACTTGAACCGCGTGGGATCACCTTCAGCGGCGAGCCTGTCGATGTGCGGACCACCCGGATATGGCAGCCCCATCACTTTTGCGCATTTGTCGAAAGCCTCTCCGGCAGCATCGTCGATGGTCTGGCCTATGATTTCCATGTCATTGTAGCCACGGACCATCACCAGCTGCGAGTTGCCGCCCGAAATCAGAAGTGTAAGGAAAGGAAACTCGGGCACACGGTCGTCGGGATTCTCCCTTACAAAATGGCTCAGCACATGGCCGTGGAGATGATTCACCTCCACCAACGGCACGCGCAGCCCCAATGACAACCCTTTGGCGAATGATGTGCCTACCAGCAGAGAACCCAACAGACCGGGTCCGCGGGTGAAGGCGATAGCGCTGAGGTCGTGGCGCGAAATTCCGGCCCGGCGCAGAGCTGCATCGACCACCGGCACTATATTCTGCTGATGGGCGCGCGATGCCAGTTCGGGCACCACACCGCCATACTCCTCATGCACACTCTGCGACGCGATAACGTTGGAGAGCAGCATGCCGTCGCGAATCACGGCGGCCGAGGTATCGTCGCACGACGATTCTATTCCGAGAATTGTTACTGACATATAAGTCTATATAAGTCTATGACTTTT
>CAZAZA010000031.1:0-29762 GCA_964489495.1 uncultured Bacteroides sp. | reverse complement strand
GTCAGCAATGATTTCGGTCCTGACGAGCCTTTCGACTAC
Organism: uncultured Bacteroides sp.; assembly: GCA_964489495.1. GTDB lineage: Bacteria > Bacteroidota > Bacteroidia > Bacteroidales > Muribaculaceae > Paramuribaculum. The sequence continues at coordinate 29,723 of CAZAZA010000031.1, read as the reverse complement.
GACATGCTGCTGTTTTTCAGCCCGGCCGGTATATCGTCACTGCTCAAGAATTTCCCCGAGTTCAACCAGGACCAGGTAAGGATCGGATGCTTCGGCTCGACCACCGCGCAGGCTGTCAAAGATGCCGGGCTGCGCCTTGATGTAGAGGCTCCATCGCCCGAGGCTCCCTCGATGACTGCCGCTCTCGAGAATTACCTTAAGAAAGAGAACTCAAACGAAGAATAATATCACATCAACCGCCGTGGAGCACAACCAGCGTCTATACCGCCGCGAACGTCTTCGCTCCACCCGTGCCATAGGGCGCCTGTTTGACACTCAGACAGGCGCCCCTGATATGGACGGGGAGGAGCGTCCGCGCTCTCAGGGCGTGATGGCTTATCCCTGGCGTGCCGTATGGATGCCTGCCGACCCCGTCGAGGCTCCCAGGGTGGATTTCGTCCGTATCCTCGTGATGGTGCCGAAACGGCGGCTCAGACATGCCGTCGACCGCGTGGCTATGCGGCGCCGCCTGCGCGAGGTCTACCGACGGCTGCGCTCTGAAATTGTGGCCGAAGGCACCGCCGTTGACATTGCCTTTATTTATATTGCCGACAAGCTGACTCCATACGACGAGTCGGCCCGCGCCCTCAGGCGCATTTTCAAGCGCGTCAACGCCGCGCTGCACCCCGATGATGACACACAATCCTGATTCAATCCTGCGGCATTTGCGCTCGGCCTTAGTGTGGGTGATGATTATCCCCATACGGTTCTACCAGTACTGCATTTCGCCGATGCTTCCGCCATCGTGCCGTTTCGTGCCCACATGCAGCCAGTATGCCGTGGAGGCGCTGCGCCGTCACGGGCCGCTGCGCGGTACCTGGCTTGCCATACGACGCATCCTGCGCTGCCATCCGTGGGGCGGTTCGGGATATGACCCCGTGCCCTGACCGCGATGATTATCGACATACACACCCATAACCTCTCGGCCGGCGACACCGCGTTGCCCTGCGTCGATCCCACACTTCCCGGTGTCGTCACTCCGCGATGCCCTTTCTCAGCCGGGATACACCCCTGGAATGCAGACAAAGCCACGCCCGAGACTATAGCACTGTTTGCCCGATTAGCCGGAGACCCGCTGTGCCTTGCAATCGGCGAATGCGGGCTCGACCGACGCCGGGGGCCGGATTTGCAAGTCCAGACAACCGTTCTGTCGCGCTGCGTGGCCGAGAGCGAGCAATTGCGCAAGCCTCTGATTCTACACAATGTCGGATGTACGGCCGATCTCATAGCCCTCCGGCGCGAAAGCCGCGCCGCCATGCCCTGGGTTATACACGGGTTCAGAGGCAAGCCTCAGGAAGCGATGCAGCTGATTGCACACGGGTTCATGATTTCTTTAGGACCACGGTTCAACCCCCTTTCGGCAGCCGTCATACCCGACGAGCGGCTGCTGATCGAGACCGACGACTCCGGAGCAGACATCCATGATGTTGCCGCAGCCGTCGCCTCCGGCCGCCATATGACGACGGAGGCATTGCTTGCCCTTGCGGGCAGCAACGCCTCCGTTATGCTTGGCCTCGGCCGTTAGTCTTCGCTGGCCATGCTCTCGGCAAACTCCATCAGGTATGACTTGATAAAGCCGTCAAGGTCGCCGTCCATAACGCCGTTCACATCGGCAGTCTCATATTTGGTACGGTGGTCTTTAACTCGCCGGTCATCGAACACGTAGCTTCGTATCTGCGAACCCCATTCGATTTTCATTTTACCCGCCTCGACCTTGGCCTGCTCCTGCATGCGGTGCTGCAGCTCTTTGTCGTAGAGTATCGACTTGAGCTGTCGCATGGCATTCTCCTTGTTTTTAGGTTGGTCGCGGGTCTCGGTGTTCTCAATCAGGATTTCCTCTTTTTCGCCGGTGTACGGGTCGGTGAACTGGTAGCGCAGACGCACGCCAGATTCCACCTTGTTTACATTCTGTCCGCCGGCACCGCCGCTTCGGAATGTGTCCCACGACAGAAGGGCCGGATCTACACGCACTTCTATAGTATCGTCGACCAGCGGGGTGACAAACACCGATGCAAACGAGGTCATACGCTTGCCCTGGGCGTTATATGGCGACACGCGCACGAGGCGGTGTACGCCGTTTTCGCTCTTAAGGTATCCATAGGCAAAGTCGCCCTCCACGTTTATGGTGCATGACTTAATGCCTGCCTCGTCGCCGTCGAGTATGTTGGCAATTGAAGTCTTGTAGCCATGACGTTCACACCAGCGCAGATACATACGCATAAGCATCTGTGCCCAGTCCTGAGCCTCCGTGCCGCCGGCGCCTGAGTTGATTTTCAGCACCACGCCGAGCTTGTCCTCCTCGCGACGGAGCATATTGCGCAGTTCGAGCTTCTCTATCTTGGATATCGCATCGGCATAGAGGGCGTCGAGTTCACCTTCCTCTATAAGGCCCTCTTTAAGGAAGTCCCAGCCGAGCTGCAGCTCATCCACTGCTTTGTCGACTTCATTATAGCCGTCAACCCAGGCCTGCAGGTCCTTGATTTTCTTCATTTGCGCCCTGGCCTCCTGGGGGTGTTCCCAGAAATCAGGCACATGGGTACGCAGCTCTTCCTCTTCAATCTGTATTATCTTGCTGTCGACGTCAAAGATACCTCCTCAACGCGAGCTTGCGTTCAAAAGTCTCTTTTAAAAGTTCCTGAGTAATCATATCTTATTTTTTAATTTCTTTCTGCAAAGTTACGCCAAAAAACCAACCCCGCCAAATTCCGTCCTCCCTACGGCCCATTCCTAATCCCCTTTCTACATTTCATACATCAATCCCTCTACATTTCATGCATTGTCAAAAATAAGATACGAAAAAAAACCGGGTTGCCTCACGGCAACCCGGTCTCCCAGGGTATCCTCTCATACCCCTTTGGTTCTATACATCTTTCTTATTTAACTAAAACCTTGGTCCTTGTCCCGTCAGCCGATACTTTGATTACTATCGAGCCGGGAACAGGATTCTTCACTTCTACACCTTGAAGATCAAAGTAACGCACTTCGCCTTCGTCATTCGTTATCGAGTCGATCCCTGATGCTATAGCCTTATCAAGTATGGCGTCGATAAGCTTACGGATAGCGTCGGTGTCAACCTCGTAGTCATATTCGCCAGAGTCGGCCACTGCGTTGTAGGCTTTCTGCGCGGCGATGCGGGCGTCGTTGATTGCACGCTGGGCTGCGAGTGTCTCGGATGCCACGGTTGCACCGGGATATTCAACAGATACCTTCTCGAGCATCGTGTCAAGTTCGTCCTGGAGCATGTCGAGCTGCTCGACTACCTCGTTGTAGGCCTTCTCGTTGGCGGCGCGGCGAGCGTCATCCTCATACTTGGCCTGAGCGGCTTTAGCATCGGCAACAAGCTGGCTGATGGCTTCGCGGATTGACTTGGCCTGAGCCATAATCTCGTCATAGTTGGCTGCGAGAGCCTTGTTGTTGGCGGCTTCCTTGACGTCGTTATTGAGCGATGAAATCATTGCCTCTACATTCTTGCCGTCGAAGTCATTCTTGACATCCGGGCAGCTCTCAGCTATTTCGCTAACCGCTTTCTTGAGTTCGGCTTTCAAAGCCTCGATTTCCTGCTCAGCCTGCTTAAGAGCGGCTTCTTCGCCCTCATGGACGGCCTGTGCTGCCTTAGCGTCAGCGACGAGTTTCTCGGTAGCCTTGGTGATGTCGGCTGCGGGTGCCATTACCTCATTGTAGTTGGCAGCGAGTGTGCCGGCCTCATAAGCCTTGGCAACTGCGTTCTTCAGTGCCTCGATCTGAGCGGTGATTTCAGCGCCGGTGAACTGGTCAGCAACTGCCGGGCAGTCGGTGGCGATGGTCGACAGGGCGGATTTCAGAGCGGCTTCAAGGTCAGCAACTGCCTTGTCGGCGTTGGCCTTGGCTGTCTCCTCACCGTCGTGGGCGGCCTGTGCTGCCTTAGCGTCAGCGACGAGTTTCTCGGTTGCCTTGGTGATGTCGGCTGCGGGTGCCATCACTTCACCGTAGTTAGCAGCGAGTGTGCCGCCCTCGTAAGCCTTGGCAACTGCGTTCTTCAGGGCCTCGATCTGAGCGGTGATTTCTGCGCCGGTGAACTGATCCTTAACTGCCGGGCAGTCGGTGGCGATAGTCGACAGGGCGGATTTCAGAGCGGCTTCAAGGTCAGCAACTGCCTTGTCGGCGTTGGCTTTGGCTGTCTCCTCACCGTCGTGGGCAATCTGAGCTGCCTTAGCGTCAGCCACAAGTTTCTCGATGGCTGTTTCAATGTCGGCAGAAGCCTGCGGAACTATATAGTCATATGTTGTGGCAAGTGTGCCGGTGGCGTTGGCCTTGTTCACCTCGTTGCGGAGGGCGTTGATTTTGGCGGTCACGTCGGCACCGTTGAACTGGTCCTTAACGGCAGGACATTCAGCGGCAACCATGGCGAGAGCGTCGCTCAAAAGGCCTTCGAGGCGGGTTAGTTCGGCGTTAGCCTTGGCATAAGCTTCCTTGTTGGCGGTGACAGGGGCCTGAGCAGCCTTGGCGTCAGCAACCAGTTTGTTGATTGCGGCGACAACAGCTTCGGCAGGAGCAGTCACGGTCTTGTCGTAGTTGGCAACAAGTGTGCTTGCGGCATACTGCTCGGCTACGGCATTCTTGATAGCTTCGATCTGTGCACTGATTCCCTCGCCTGTGAAGTTGTCCTTAACATCGGGGCATTCGGTTGCGATGGTCGAGAGAGCCTCTGCAAGTGCCTTTTCAAGGGCGGCGATACGCGAGTCAGCGTTTACCTTGGCAGTCTGTTCGCCATCATAAGCGAGCTGAGCGGCCTTTGCGTCAGCAACGAGCTTCTCGGTAGCGGCGGTGATTGCCGATACCGGCGACATCACTTCGTCGTACTTGGCAGCGAGTGTACCGGCGGTGTAAGCCTCGGCTACTGCGTTCTTCAGGGCCTCGATCCGAGCGGTGACTTCCGAACCGGTGAACTGGTCCTTTACGGCCGGGCAATCGGTGGCGATGGTCGACAGAGCGTCAGTAAGAGCCTTTTCAAGGTCGGCAATTACCTTGTCGGCGTTGGCCTTTGCGGTCTCATTGTCGTTATGTGCGGCCTGAGCTGCTTTGGCATCAGCAACGAGCTTCTCAATAGCCTTGGTGATGTCGGCTGCAGGAGCCATTACATCTTCATAATTCGGAGTGAGTGTACCGTTGTCATAAGCATCTTTTACTGCCTGCTCAAGAGTTGAAATCTGCGAAGAAATCTCCGAACCGGTGAACTGATCCTTTACGGCCGGGCAATCACTTGCAATGGTCGACAAGGCATCGTCAAGAGCCTTTTTAAGTTCGGCAATCTTGGCATTGGCCGCAGCCAGTGCGTTACCTCCATTGACAACTTTTACAGAACAACCTGTGCCAACATAAGCCGTACCGGCCTGGTTTGAAACTTCGAGACCGTCGAACACTATCTCTGTTTCAGCCGCAAAAGTTTCAGGAGCTGTTATTTTGAGTGTGAACAGAATTCCGTCCTCACCGTTAATAGCGTCAGCTCCGCTCCAGTCCGAAACAATGATACGGCCCGAAGTAGGATAATACTGTACGTTTGCTCCTGAGGTAAGGCGATCACCTTTCTCTATGTCTTCGGAGAGGGAGAATCCAGCGGGAAGCTTAATATCGACCTGCAAACCCATTATGTCGGAAGTGTTCTTAACACCAACACTCAGGTCGAAAGTCTTGCCGGGGGTTGCGTACACCGTAGTCTGCTCGGTATAAAGGGTAGATGTACCGGCCTGGATTGTGACAGTTGTCTCAAAATCAGGCTGCGTAAACGACTGTGAAGCGTTAACAGTGGTGAAGTTGATATAACTGAATTTCAGAGTCTCGCTGAGATTGGCGAGATGGCTGTATTTCACTTTCACCGGCAGGTAGATTACCGGACCTTCATTGCCGAGAATCGGCTTGCGGTCACGAGCTACTACCATCACACGTCCGTTTTCTTCATTATAGATTATCTGCTTGCCTGAGTTAAGACGAGCGGGATTAGGTGTAGGTTCTCCGGCGAGTTCAAGGTCTTCGGGTAGTGCGAGGTCGAACTGGAAGGCTCCGATCTGGTCGGTATTCTCGAGAATCACCGGAACCTGCATCACATCGTAACTCGACATTACAAAAGGCTCGACGGAAAGCTTGTTCTCGGCCTTCGCGCCCAAAGCACATGAAAGTGCCGCAAAGAGCGTCATCAGACCAAGTAGCTTAATATTGAGTTTCATATTGTCTCTTTTAGTTAATGGTTAGTTTATTAAAGCAGCCCGCACCGTGAAGCGGGTTCTGGCGCGGGCTGCCTTTTTTTACACTTACTATGAAAATTATTCGTTACGATACTCCTTGGTGGTAGTTCCGTCGCTGTGGCGGATGATGTTTATGCCACGCTGGATCGAGCGCATTGCACGGCCAGCCGCATCGTAGATGGCTTCCTTGACACGACCTGCACCATCGGTAATTGTGCTGATTCCGGTAGTGCCGGGATTGCCGAACGTATAGGTATTGCTTTCGCGGTCGGCGAATACAATGCCTGAAACAGTCGGGGCCTCTCCCACGACGCGGAGTATGAGCAATGCACCGTCGTTGCCTACGAACTCGTCGTTGGTCATCGAAGCGATAATCAGGCGCGCTCCGTTAGAGTTGTCATAGCGGAATATTGCATGGTCGGTGGCACGCTCGGTGAGAACCGCGTCGACAAGCTCGGTGCCGGCCGGCAGTATCACGTCGAGCTGACCGGCTATGAGTGATGCGTTGCAGCTCAGGCTTACAGCATAGCTTGTAACGCCGTCCTCTTCGCCAATCATCGTCACAGCCACATTGCCGTCGGAAGTGAAGTCCTTCGAGTACTTCTTGACAAATGACTTGAAGCCGGATACCTTCTGAGGAGCATCCTGTTTCATGGCTATGTCTATAATCTCGGTAATATCGGCAATATTGAGACGTTTGTTGTCATCAACATCGGCAGCGCATGCCTCAATCGGGTCAACTGCGTATACTTCCTCGTAGGTCAGGCCTTCGCCGACTATGTCGATTATACGCATTACGTCTGTAACGTTCACTATGCCGTCACGGTTGTCAGTAAGGTCTCCGATAATGAATACATTATCATTGGCCTCCTCGACAATTGCATTGAGTTCATCGACGATTCTCTCGACTTCGTCACGCACACTTGCAAGATCGGACATGCAAGTCTCCAGAGTAACTCCAAACCAATTTTGGTTGTTCCAATAATAACGGATTTGGGTAACCCGATTACGACATGCCTCCAAATCATTCTCTGCCTTCTGCAGACGAGCCTCAAGCGCTTCCTTGACAGCCGGAACTATGCTCTGGTTCAATGCTGTTGTCACCTCATCGAAGCTGACATCACCAATCTTATTATTGGTGTACCGTTCCGAAGAATTGAACTCAAGATTATCGAGAGAAGTATTGATATTACCGGCATTTGCATTTACCGAATTTTCGGTGAGCACATAGCTTTCACGATTGCTGGTAAGAGTCCAACTGTCTCTCGAAATATTATATCTGATGTTATCTACAACTCTATAGAAATCAAAGTAGACATCCCATTCGGACATAGTCTGTTCAAGGTTGTCCAAACGAGTTGTAAAGCCTTCAAGCTGCTCGTTAAGCTCGGCATACTTGGCCTCGCTGATGCTACGTGCCTTATCAACACCGTTGACTTCATCTGTAAGATCCACAACCTGCTTATTGAGAGTCTCGATATTCGATTTCAAAGTCTCAAGAGCAATCGTGTAGTTGGTCTGAGCTGCGATCACCTGATTGCCGTCGCCTTCATATCCTGCCTTGATTTTGGCAAGCTGTGCTACGTACAACTGATAAACCTCGTTGAGCTTGCTCCAGTCCTCGGCATACTTGGTGTCAGACCATTCCATCTCGTCAAGCTTCTTGCAAAGCTCTTCGATATCGGCAATCTTGACGCCATTAAGATCTGTATCAACCTCGCCATAGAGGGTGTTGAGTGCTTCAAGAGCTTTACCTGCGAGGTCAGCTGAAGCCTTCAACTCCTGCAGAGCATCTGTGAGAGCCTTCTCCTGAACATCAGAGTCAACAGCAAACTTGTCGATTGTCTCTTTCCTCTTCTGGGCATCAAAGTCAGGACTATCCGGATCCCAAGGATTGCGGGCGGCAAATTCTTCGGCGGTTGCTATAATCTTTTCAATCTCAGCTATGCGATCTGCCGACAGTGTCGGACGGACTTCAGCAAGTGCAGCCTTAACCTGAGCCGCATAGTCAGCAATAAGATTGAGCTCGGCAGTGAAGGCCGAACCGTAGGCAACATCGAATGCGTGTTCAACAATTCCCTGAAGCCCCTTGAAGTATGATTCCTGACTAAAGAGCTTATGGCTAAGCCTTTCAACCTCGCTTTGGAACTTGTTAATCTCATTTTCCGGACCGGAAGCGAGTGCAAGACGTGCGCCTGACAAATCGCCAAGGAACTGTTTCAATGCCTCAAGACGGTCATTGTAACCGGGGATTGTTGTTCCCGTGTATGTGTCATAGAGTTCCTGCGACTTGACATTATTGTCATTGCTTGTCTTTACTTGGTCACGATAGCTCTCAGCATTCTGCACATATTGGTTCAGTCTTCTCTGATAAGACGAGAGACTTGTCAACAACCGTTCAGTCGATATAGCCTCATCGTTAACATCAGATATCCGTGACAACATGTATACCACCTGACGTTCAGCGTAATCCCTTGTATCTTCATCGGCAAACTTATAGCCCCGTATCTCGGTAAGATATCCATTGATCGTAGATTCAGCTGCCTGATAGTCAGAAATCCATTGATCCATAGCAACTGCCTGCTCGTCGATTGCGGCGTTGGCATCATCAAGAGTGAATGCAATGGCATCCATCTTCAGGCTGATAATTGCCTTCTCATTAGCTTTGGCAGCATCATACTGTTCTTTTGCAGCGTCAAGGGCTTTCTGATTGTTTTCGAGAGCCTTTGTAGCTCGCGGATCTTCCTCAGTGTCAGAGATACCGCAACGTTTGAGTTTTGCAATTTCGTTGGCAATATAGTTACCGGCATCTGTAGTCTTCTTAAGATAAAATTTCTCAGCTTCCGCGTTAGCCTCGTCAACAAACAATTTTGCAGTGCTACGCATCTCGGTATAGAGGGCAACCTCAACATCGGTTACATTGTCCTTATACCACTGCTCCGTAACTGCCTCTTCGGCTGCGGTTGCTTTCTCAACCGTAGTCTTCACATTATCCCTGATAGCTTGAATCCGAGTAGTGAAACCGTATATCTGAGCCTCATATCCTTTGACGAGCTCATTCATCCATGCCTTGTAGCCCTGATTCTTAAGTTCGAAAGCATACTGGTTGTATATGGTTATGACACTGTCGGCTGTAACATTCAGATTGCTGCAAACTTTGGCAGCCTCATCTTTAAGAGCGTTGTTGAGGTTTTCCCACAACTCTTTGTCACCGGCAGCAAAGGGTTCCATAATCTTCTTGGCTGCTGCAAGCACATCGTCGTAAGCATTGGTGAGACGGACATTATCTGTATCCGATTTGCCCTGACCGAACGTGTTGTAAACATCACGGTCAATAGCTGTAAGATTGATTTCGCCACCGTCCAAAAGGGCATCAAGCTGTTCGATGTATTTCTGAGCCGTTTCCGGACGCTGTGTGCCGAGTCGGTCAGTAACTTCTTTCTTATATGCCAAAATCTGGTCGCGAACAGCGGTAGATTTATTGAGCTGACCATTATGAGCCTCCTCATTAGCCTTAATTTGCCCGGGGAGCGCATTCAATTCAGACTTAAGATCATCGATGGTCTTTTGGAAAGCCGCTTTCTGTCCGGTTACATTCTTGGAAGCATCAGCCGGTGCAGTTTCAAGAGCTGTCTTCATGTCAGCAATCAGCTTGTCGAAACGGCTCTGGTACGATGTGGCTTCGCTACCATTAATCAGACTGTTATAGTAGGTCTTAGCCGGATCAGTGGCATTAGTCTGATTGTACTGGGATGCAGTTCCAATAAGACTTTGGATTCCGGGATTCCAATAGCTTCCGGTATACGAGTTCACAAGATCGTTGAAATCGCGCTGGTTTTGAGCCATCACCGGAATTTCCTTCCGCCATTTATCCATGGCATTATATGCTGCAATCCAAGCTGTATCTGCCTGATTGTAATTAAGAATTACATTTGCAAGTTCATTAGCCTGGCTTCCGGAAGTTTGTTTGTTTTCAGCTTCGGTTCTCTTAGCCTTATATGGTTCAGTAGCAGCAAGATTGTCAGGTTTACCGAAGAAATCTGATGGCCATGCCCAATATATCTGGTTTTGAGCTTGCCCCAGCATCCAGTCGACTCTCGACATAAACGAATTGCCACTCTGAAGTTCGAAGTTTTTTGTAACTTCCAGAACCTTGGCACTCCAACCGTTGCCATTGTTATAGCCGGAAATCTCGCTTATCAAAGCTGCAAATACGGTGAGACGCTGATCTTTGTCACCATTGAATGCCTGCCAGAAACGAGTGTACCAGTCATTGGCCGTTGCAGTGATATCCAGATAGCCTTCGTTAGTGGTTGTGAAGTTATCGAAATTGAAGGTTACACCAATCTTTTTGGCATTTGCCTTCTTGGTTTCGATACCCTCTTTTAGCGTAACGATGGCATTGTTAAATTCCTGGGTCGTAGGAAGAATTTTCTTAACATCGTCAATGAGCTGCACTGCATCTGTCTTCATGGTAGCAATCTCGCCACGTACCGTGGTTTCATTTGCCCCCGGAGCAAGATTGACTACATCCGACCAAACCTTTGCATAACCGAACTTCTCACGCAGAAGGTCATATGCCATATACTTGGACAGATCTGACTTTGTCAGATAATCCTCGATTTCTGCTTTTGTATCATTATAATACTTCTGCAGGTCGTTCTGCTGACCGATTGCATTCTTCAGTTTTTCAATTCTGGATGCTATTGTAGTGGTGTCATAGTCTGACGTCTTAAGACTGTGAACTAATTCTCCTGCGTCATTCTTTTCGCCCACGTAGTTCTTATTCACCAGAGCGGTCATGTTATCGATGAGCGTCTGGATCTCTTTCTTATCAGCGGCAAGCGAAGGATATTTATCAGCATCGAACTTAACTTTATTAAGAGCATCCTGCTGAGTCTTGACAGCGGCAAGAGCCTCAAGCATCATCCGATTCTGGCTTTCAACAGTTGATTTAAGCGCAGTTACAGCGTCAGCGATGTCGGTTTTAGCTTTCTCAACAGTTGATTTGTAATTCTGCTCATTTGCAGCAGCCTCCTCAATTTTAGGCTGTGCTGAACGTGCCTCATTGAAAAGTTCATTGATTGCAGACTGACAGGCTGTAATGTTTGAATTAAAGACATCTTTATATTTGTCTTCATAGCCTTCAATACCCCTGAGGCCGGAAAGCGTATTGATGTTCTCATCAAGTACGGCCTTCATACCGGTTATATAGCCATTGCTGCGGTCAAAAGCAGCCTGGTTTGCAACGGCTGCATCATATTTTGCCTTAAGATCGTTGACTTCTTTCTGAAGAGCGGGAAGGTCTTTTTCGTCAAATGTCAGACCCGGTTTCGTCAGATCGCTGAATGTATTTTCAATGCTTTGGCGATAGGCGGCAACGTCCGACTTTACTTCATTGAGATTAGCGCATTCGCTGCTGACAAAGTCAGTCTGGGGACGAATCTGACGCAGAATAGCCTCCATATCCTCAACCGGTTTGAGATAGTTGGCAAGGCTCTGCTTATTGGCTGTAATTATGGACGATGTCTTCTCAGCTTCTGCAACTGCGTCATTATGGTTCTTCACCTCGGTTGAGAGTGAGGTTATTTCAGTTGCAAGTGTGCCGCCGTTTCCTGTCCAGAGTTGATACTTCTCGTAAACTTCGAGTGTGCCGGGATCCAACGAGCCAATGGCTTCGATAAGAGCTGTACGCTTTTTATTAAGTTCAGCAGTCTCATTCTTCAGACCCTGATTTGGCTCCTGGCCATTATAATCGATTATATCTGCAACAGTATTGTTGAGTTTGTCGTTAAGTTCGGCATACAGCGATTCGAAGTCAAATACGAGTTCAAGATCGCAGCCCTCGAATGAATATCCTTTCGTGGTATCAGTAGCCGAAATCTTGATAATAGCTGTACCCTTTGATGTCATTTCAAAGGCATATTCACCATTTACAGCTTTGACTTCTTTTCCGTTGATTGTCACAGTCACGTTTTCTGACTTGACAAATGTGAGTTTGTATTTGCCGACAGGGAGGCCTGTCACATCTTGAGTGAGGGTGCCAATACCGGAAGTCGACGTGATAAGGCCGCCGTCTACTGTGAATTGACCTTCCTCAAACCCTGCCTTATCCCAGTCAGTTCCCTGGAACGCAGGCACATCAGCGTCAGCGAAAGCATTGAATGCAAGCGGTGACACCAATAGAGAAGCGAGTATCTTCTTTTGCATAGGTAAGTGGATTAAATATTTGTACTGTATTTTATTTTCTTGCAAGATATATGTGTTTTCACCAAATGAGTCGTTTTATGTATAGTATTATCCGACCCCTTTGCGCACATTACCGCTGCAAAGGTAAACATAATTTAGCACTTTACCCCCCCCATTGTTAATTCTTGTTAAGGTTTATTTTCAAATGCTAATCCAAGCATTTTTTAACAATTTCGCGTCCCTTGCGGTTGTTCCTACCCATGTTGCAGCAACTGCGCACATTCCCGCCCTGACACTTGTTCTACAACACGTCCATACAATCCGATGTAAAAAACGGACAAAAACGCCGGAGTCCGCGCGATTGGGACTCCGGCGTTTTCTGTATTATCGGGATCTCGCTTGTAAAAGCGACAGATAGAAACTTTTATCTTACGATTACTTTGGCGGTGGAAGTACCGACCTTGGCTACATATATGCCGGCCTCGAGACCAACGGCATAGCGGTCACAATCCACCGTACCCGACTTAACGAGCTTGCCGTCAAGTGTGTATACAGCGTATTCGTTGCCGCCAAGGTTGTTGAAGTAGACATAATTGCCTGATGCTGATATATTGCTGCTTCCTTCAGTTATGCCCTCCACTCCCACAGCGTAGTCAAGCTCGTATTTGTAGCCGTATATGACGGTGTATGTGCCATCTTTCGGATAATGTGAATCAACCATTACATTGACCCAGTTACGGTTCATGAAATCCGAAGGAAGCTCGAAGTTTACGGTAGTCCAGCCTCCGGCCGGCTCAACCTTGCCAAGAACAACCGGCTCTTCGACATCGTGCGTAACGGCATAGAAAGTAATGTCGTCAGCCATAATGTCGCCCGCATATACCTCAAATGACATCCTCACTGTTTTACCGGATTCCTCGGTGAGCGTCGAGAACTTCGGCAATGCCAGGAGCGAACGCGATTCGCCTGCCGCGCCGGGGAATACGGCGATTGACGTATGCTCTGTCTTGTCAGCGAAACTGTCGTTCAGCTGATAGGGCGGATAGAAATAAAGCAGCGCATAAGAATACTCGGGGGTCGGTGTTTCAAGATATACCGGTCCATAGGTATAATATGCCACATCCTTGAAATCCTCATTCATAGGCAGTGTGTAAGGCTTGCCTACCTGAACATTGACGGATGTCATGCCGCCGTCACCGATTTCATTCGAAGCCACTATGCGGACATTGACAAGGTTCAGATAGTCATATTCCGGCAATGATACTGTCACCTCGGTCGAGCCATCATCAACAGTGGCGATATCCGACCAGCTCCAGCCGGCTTTTGTCTTCAGTACATATTTGATTCCTTCGGCATTGAAATAGTGGCCGTTAGCACCTGTTGTCGGAGCATCCCATCTGAAGGTGGTGGTGCGGTTGTCAGAACTTACCATGGCAACTACATTACTTGGAGCCGAAGGCACGTCCTTGCCGGTAAATACGGTGGTCGAGCAACTCATGCCCACAGCGTCGCCGATAGCGAACGTGGCGGTAATCTCGTTGTCGCCCTGAACGGTGGCAACTTCAACCGACTGGGCCGAACCCGGCAAACCGGTGGTCGATACAGTGTTCTCGCCGCATTTTACGGTAGCTGTAATCTCGGTGTCGGCATCTATCTCACCGCCTGCCACATTTTTGACAGGCATGCTGAACTGCACGATAGCCCTTAGGGCGCCTCCGTCGGCTGCCACGGCTTTGAATGTCTCGGGGAGATCGGGAGCGACAACCGATTTGGTCGAACGCTTGATATCCACATTCTTGATCATTGAGGAATTACCGCTTCCCGTCTGTGTGCTGACAAAAGCCACGCAGTAGGTGCCGGCAGCGGGCACGCTGAACACATTGTCCACTGTCCCCCATTGGAATTTTTCGGGATATTCATAACTTCCGCAGATAGTGGCCAGCGGAGTCATCTGGTCGTCAGGGCTTACAAGATATGTGGCGAATTTCGGCGACTGATCCCAGTTGGACTCTTCCTTGAGACTGAAGGAGAGGCTGTACAGACCGTCAGCGTCATCAAAATCGATTGGCGGAGTCACAAGCCATGCATCACCGCCATAGTATGCCGTACTTGTAGCGAAAGCCCCCTCGGAATAGCTGAAGCCCCAGGCGGGATAATATTCACCTTTGCCTGAGGTTGAGAAGAATTCCGCATCGGCAGCCGATGTGCAGTCGAAGTGAACGTCAAGCTTCATAGGCTTGCCGTACAGGGCCGGGGCCGAAACGCCCGATTCCGATTCGATGCCATGATTCACTGCACGCACTTCGGCAATATGGCGCGAGAAGGAATCACCTTCGGGCACTGTGAACGTAATCTCGGTAGCCGAGGTCTCATCTATGAACTCATCATTAATATAGACATCGTATACCAGATTCTTCGTATCTATGTAGCCTCCGTTCACGCCCTCGGTCACAGCTTCCCAGGTGACGGTACCTTCCTTAAGCACCACATTGGCGGGAGCCTTCGGCTTATCATATCCCACAAAGACATCGTTCTTGGCCGAAGGGCCCTCATGGCCATTGTTAGAGGCCATCATCTCAAGGAAGTGGCTTCCCTGACCGAGCGTAGCATTCACGACAACGGTTTCACCGGCACCTGCGCTGCCGGATTCAGCGGCCACACCGTCTATCAGGAGAGTCCACGTCATATTCTGCGGGGCTGCGCTTCCGTCGGCAAGAGTCTCAGGCATAGTGTATGTGATATTCCCGCTGAGCGACCCGTCGGGATAAGACATCGAGACATAGCGGGGACGTGCGGGTACAGACCCGTCCACTTCCGCTGCATTGACCATGAAGGTTATGAAAGGCTCTTTATCGACAGGCCCTACTTCGATCACCTTTTTTTCAGCGATGTCTATACGATAGAGATGTGAGGAAAGATCCCCCCTCCACATACCTGCCAGAAGATATTCGTCCTTGTTCGGAAGGTAGACACATCCCTGAGGGCGACCTTCGGAAAACATATTCCCGGGAATGGTGAGCAGTGTCTCGTAATCGCCGGTTTCCTGATTGATACGAACCATATTGTTGGATTCATCGATGCCATAGACATTCTTATCAACAGGATTATAGCATATCGAGACCAGGTACTGCGTATAATTGATGTTTTTCACAATCACCACTTCCGGATCGCTTTCGCTATTCAGGAAGTTGTCCATATCCATGTACTTTATGCAGCTCCAGTTCCGCTCGTCGACACCAACGCCGAATATACGGTTCTTTTCAGGAATGTACACACAGTACTTGAAATAATTCATAAGGTTGGAAGCGTCAAGAGTCCTGGAAGCAAGCACTTCGCCTGTATCGAAATCATACTCGTTGTAACGGAGCAGCACGGGTCTGTCATCTCCCGACAGCATATTGATTCCGCAGATGCGGCCGTTGTTCAGCCATCCGTTGAACATATAGGAATCGTTGAAGGGCGACGACCAGATATGGGTGCTCTTGCCGTCAAGCGAGAAGGAATAAAGACCCGTTTCGTCATCAGTGTTATTGGTGACGGAATAGGCATACACTCCTGACCCGTAGGGATTGGCCGGAATCCTGGCGGTCACTCCGTCGGGGACGGCGGCTTGAAGCGACATTCCGGCAATAGCCGTAATGGCAGACGTAAGCCACATTTTACTCAGATAGTTTGTTTTCATGCTAACTGTGTTTTTAGAACATTATTTTTTTCACATATGTATTATTGCCGTTGACAACTCTTACTATTACCGGTCCGCGGCGGTTGCCGGCATCAATCAATGTCCTTCCGGACTGCACTGTACCGGAGGATAATTTGAATCCGTCTATACCGAACACGTCGACCTGTGCCGGTCCGGATGTTTCCACAACGATGCTTTGGCCTATGCCTGTTACATTTACATCACTTTCACACGTCACTTCGTTCAACGACGAGAAAGTTGTGTAATCATCAGCACCCATCTTTGCGGCGGTCAGCACTTTGCCTGATCCGTTGTCAAGAAGCATGACGATGACATGTGTGTTTTTCCAGTCTTTCACACCTTCGATGTCAGAGTCCGATGTACGCCGTGGCAGCTCGAATGAAATTGCAAATTCCTGTTCGGTGTTGGCCTTCCACTCCTTTGGAAGTATTGCCCCCGGACCGGCTCCGAGATACGAATTCCAGATTCCGACCGACACGTGGTCGTATACCATGTCGGCATGCGGGACAGGGCTGCCGCTTTCACAGAAGGTCTTGAAGTAAGGCCACAATTCCTCGCCATATTGGTCGACTATCTGGCCCTTGGTATAGCCGCTGTAAGCATTCATCTGGTTCCACCGGTTGCTATTGCCGGTGACGCTGTCCTCGGTGACAACGACTACCGCAGTAATATCCTGAGATTTCGAATCAAACGCCACCTTAGGAGCGTATTTCACAGTCATGAGCCCTTTCGATTCTTCATATGCCACTTCTTTTACGGCAACACTGTATCCCGAACGACGCGACAGCAGCTGCTCCACGACTTCAGGATTCCAGGGGTCTTCCGCTATCTCACGGTTGAACCAGCCATTGGGGAAAGTTCCAAGCCCCGACTGTTTCATCAGCGGCGTGATGTATTGTGTCAGAGCCATGGGGTCGTTGTTATGGACGGCTATACCAATAAAGCGGTCCTTATATTTGTCGGTGAAATAATTGAGGGCGACAGCACCGCGCGGACACCACTGACACCATGTGCCGGTAAGCTCCTCAAGAACACACACTGACTCATACCCGTCGTTACATACAAGCCTGTATTCGAAATCAGCGGTAGCTGCACCTTCATAGTTTGGCGTAATGGAGACCGTGTAGTCGAATTCATCGCCATTTTCCAGATGAATCGGCTCCGGGAATGTGACAGCCACTCGGGTGTATGCCGAGCCGACAGGTTTGGTTGTCACAAATTCCTGTTCCTCGCCCTCGGATGTTTTGAGAACGGCTGTAAATCCGTAGCAGGGAACCGGTGTGCGCATATTGACATCAAGCGACACGGTCAGGTCTTGTGATTCCTGATAGTAAGAACTCAGGTTGTTTGTCACGTCAAGCTGGTATTGGCACAACTCCACATTCTTAAAACCCAGCAACATGGCGTTGTTGCTCATATTGACAAAACCGATTCGTACCTTATCGTTGGATATATTGCTTACTGGAAGATAGAAACGTTTGTAGGCCGGATAGGCGGTGCCGTTCTCTGTTTTTCCCGCATAAATTTTTGTAGTGAAGTCTTCCGGCTTGTCGCTGCCTGACGATGAGGCATATACCCCGAAAAGAGGACTGTTGCTGTTGCCATATGAGAATACATCAAATGCAATAACCATATTATCAGGTGCGCCCGAAAGATCTATTTCCGGGCTTATCAGCCATTCTTCCACCCTACCTTCCTCGTCGGTCGAGGAGTTGCTTACATACACAATCCCGTAATTTTCGAAATCCACGGGCACATATGCAGGAGAGCCTTTCGGGAAAATGGAACGCAGACTGATGCCCGACTCTCCGATAGTCACATCGCTGGCCGTCTTGCCGCTTCCCGTGCAGATCCACCCGCCCAAAGGATCGGAAGATCCGGTTGTGCCCATCTCACTCTTCCAAATGAGCAATGCATCGTCTGAAATGCAGAACCCAACTGACGGAATTAAAAGATATATCACCGCCAGCAGCACTATTTTTTTCATAAATAAGATGAATTTTATAATAAGCCGAATATTAATGTATACGACGCAAAGTTATATAATTTTTTCAAACACAGCTTCAGAAAGCACAATTTTATATTACATTTTGTAAAATTTGTCTTTTATATCCGGAAGGTTGATTACCCACATATAGTATTCTTTTGTTCTGCTGTTGGGCGCAAATCCGGGCAAAAGAAAACTGCGTCCCAAGAGCTATAATTCATGGCCTTTGGGACGCAGTTGTTTATACCGGGTCAGCGTACGGTGACGCGGAAAGCACGGGGTGTGCGGATGCGGGGCTTGATCTCGCCGCCAAGCAGGTAGAGGCTGCCGTCACCGCCGTCGATGAGCGACGCTCCGGCACGAGCAGCCTCGCTGTCTGTAGCAGCCTCGGCCCAGCTGTCCGTTGCCGGGTTGTAGATTACAACCGACTTGTTGAACCTGTACCATGACGGATCATGCATCAGATAGTCGGCAGGCTGAGCCGTAAGGGCGCCCAGGAACACCTCGGGGTTGACACCGCCGGCGGCGATTATGCGCCCGTCGGGCAGCGGAAGAGCTACGCCGCCGCCAAGTCCGAGCTTTTCACCGTTCAGGTTTTCTGCGCCGGCCACTTCGTTCCACCGGCCTGTTGCGGGATCGTAGCAAAGGCCTCCAAGCTCAAGCGTAGGCTCGATACCGTCGTGACGCCCTGCGAAACCGCCCCACACATACAGTTTGCCACCCGACACTGCAGCCACCGGCTGAACGCGCGGATTGCCGGGCATCGGGGCGATCTCCGTCCAGCTGTCGTCGGCCACACTGTAGGCCCACACACGGTTGGAGGGCTTGCCGCCGACATTGCCGCCGACAACATATACTGTCATTCCGTCCGACGCGCCATAGGCATTGTCGATGTCGGCGGGAGCCGGTGACAGCGGCATTACTGTGGCTTTGCCGTCAGTCCCCACGTTAATCATCATGGCGTCGCGCAACGGACCTTCAGGCGAAAGGCCGCCGGCTATGAACAGACCCTGAGCAGTGGGTGCAGAAACGCCGTAAGCCGCCGGGTGCGGCAGCTCGGCCACCTTCTTCCATTTCAACCCTCCGTCAGCGGGAGTGGCTGCATACACACCCTGATAGAACTTCTTGACGGCATCGGCTGCAAGCGGATCTTTCTGCGGGAAATTGCACCCGCCGGCCATTACGGGCTGAGCGCCCGCCATTCCGGCATATGCGGCCGACACGCCGCGTTCGATTCCGCGTTCGTCGCGCGGAGTGCCGTCGACAGCCTGCACGGCCACCTTCGACGGCGTGGTATTGGTTACTTCCATTTTAAATGTCGATGTAGGTAAATTATTGCTGTTTACAAGATTGGCACGGGTGAAAGGCTGCCAGCCGTAACGCAAATAGCGCGGCTTCGCAAGCCCGTGGCCGCTAAGAGTCACAGTATTTCCGCTAATCCGGGCCTCGGCAGGCACATACAGTCCCTCGATCTCGGCCACCTCGAATGTGCGGGGGGCCTGGCCGTCAGAAGTGCGGAGTCCGTCGGCATGACTCATAACCAGTGTCACAGTGCCGTCGCCCGAGGTTATGGCCGACAAGGGAGCGGGACCTCCGGGTTCAATGTTATCAAAGCCATATGTGTCGTGGAGCGCTATTCGGGCCAGGCGTTCACCGACAGGGCGCTTGATGCGGGGATGAACGTCGAGGCTGTCGCCCACGTCACTGCTCACAGCCATGCCCACGTTGCCCATGGACTGGGCCATACGGCGCTGGCTGTCGCGCATAGTGGGCCACGACGGGCGGTTGATGCTCGACAGCTGCACAAAGTAGAACGGCAGATCGGGCTGACGTAGTTCCTTTCGCCATGTCTCGACCATGAGCGGAAACAGCTGTTCGTGAACCTGCACGTTGTGGGCGTTCGACTCGCCCTGATACCATATCACACCCGCAACATCGGGGCTTCCCAGAGGTTTGACTCCGGCCGAGTATAGATAGCCCGGCTCGTAGGGATGACGCTGGCCGGGATTGGCGTCGGCCGGGGCGTTCTCGCCTGCGCGTTTCTGCGCCCAAGGCTGCAGATAGTCGTTTTTACGCCAGTTGACAAGCACTTCGGGCATGTTGTGACGCAGGGTCTCCTGGTCGATAAAGCTCTCTGTGGTGGCACCCCCGACGGCGTTGCATATAATGCCGACGGGCACATCAAGCTCCTGACGGAGTCTGCGGGCAAAATACCAGGCCACGGCCGAAAAGTCGCGGGCAGTCTCGGGCGACGAGGTGCGCCATGTGGCCGGTCGGTAATATTCGAGCCGGTTGACCTCGGCGAGTGCGGTCGAGTCCCAGCGGTGGCTGTCGGTAATATGTTTAGCCTTCATGTCGAAGAGACGCAGCCCGGGGTCTGTGGCTTCCGGCAACATGTTTTTAGCTTCGCGGTCGGCCGACAGACGGAACTCCATATTCGACTGTCCCGAAGCGATCCAAACCTCGCCGACGGCCACATCTTTGAACTCAAGGCGATCCTTACCGTCGTCGACGGTCATGGTCAGCCCCGTAGCCGCCTCCATCGGCAGGAATGACACCTCCCAGTCGCCAAGGTTGTCGGCAACGGCCGACCGGCGCTGGCCGCCGAACGTGACAGTGACGCGGCGACCGGCGTCATCACTACCGGCGACGCGTATCGGGCGCCGGCGCTGCACCACCATGCTGTCGGCATAGAGAGGCGACATTTTCAGTCCTCCCCAGTCGCCCGAAACAGCGCCATAGGCATACCGGGCAAGACGGTCGGCACCTTCGACATTGGGGTGTATGGCTTCGGGAAGCAGCTGCGGGCTGTCGATCAGCGGGTCGGCAAAGTCGATCAGCTCGGCGTCGGCAGCCTCAGCAACGCGGCGTATGGCCGCACGCACGCTGTCGCGCCACTGCATAGTGCCCGACCGCCAACGCGGGTGAGCCGGGCCTAAGGGCGTCAGATTGGCCACTATCACGCGCACACCCGGACGCAACGCCCGAAGCGTGTCAATCAGAGCAAGGTAGTCGCCCACAAACTCGTCGCCGTAGTCAGGCCAGTCACGCGGATCGGTGTCATTTATACCAAGGTGTATGAGCGCTATGTCGGGACGGAAGCGCAATGCCGAGTCGCACTCGGCCTGTTTGTCGTAGGGACGGTGTCCCCGGCGCAGAAGAGTGGCACCCGACTTGCCGAAGTTACGCACGTCGTAACCCTTGCCGAGCAGCTGCTGCAGCTTCACGGGGTAGGCGTTGTGCTCGCGGTCCTCGACAAGGAAACCATAGGTAATGCTGTTGCCTATGCATGCCACGCGCACAGGCTCGTTCTTCGATTCCCCCCCCTGACGGCGGGCAGCGAAAGCGCCCGAACCCAGAAGCACAACCGAGAGGGCAACTGCGGCAAGACGCTGTATTCTGTGTATAATTCTCATGGTTTATAAAAAAATCGGGCGAGACTGTCAGAGCCCCGCCCGGTGGTTTTTACTTTGTCATACGGTCGATCAGCTCGCAGCATTTGATCATCATGCGCGGGATGTGGAAGGGTCCCTTGAAAAGGTTGCCCTTGGCCGACTGTGCCACTGTGCCGTCGCGGTGGAGGTATCCGAACCACTCGCCGTAGACGGGGTCGTTAAGATGCTCGTAAGCCCAGTCGTGGGCCTCGCGCTGCAAAGTAAGCCAGTGTTCGTCGCCCGTAGCCTCATATGCGTAAAGTCCGGCAATCATAGCCTCGGTCTGCGGCCACCAGAACTTCATGTCCTGCGAATAGTCCTGTGCAGGGAATCCCTTGCAGTCGCGGAAATTGATAATGCCGCCATACTGCTTGTCCCAGCCCCAGTCCCACGACCACTCGAATATCTGCAGGGCGAGGTCACGCAGCGATTTGTCGTTGCGATGCCGTGCCTCTTCCAGCAGGAACCACGCGGTCTCGATGCAATGTCCGGGATTGATGACGCGGCCTGCCAGGGTGTCGATGAGCTCGCCTTCAGGGCCTACCATCTCAAGGAGGGCCTTGTACTCGGGATGCACGAAATATTTGCGGATTGCCTCAATCGACCTGGTGATCTGATCATCGAGAATCGGGTCGGAAATCACGTCGCGAACGCGTGCGGCGGTATTTATCAAAATCATCGTGATCGAATGTCCCTGAGCCTGCAGCGTGGGCAGGTATTTTGGTTCGAGCACACCGGGAGTATTGATAAATCCGACTGTGCGCTTGAAGAGGTCGAGGGCCTTGCGCGCATATTCGCGGTCGCCGGTGGCCTTGGCATATTCTGCGAAAGCGATCGTCGCGAAGCATTCCGAGAACACGTAGCGGCGTTTGCGCAACGGACGCCCGTCGGCAGTCACCTCGAAATACATGCGTCCGTCGGCGGGATCGAAGCAGTGTTTCTCGATGAAATCGATACAGCTCTTCGACAATTCGAGCCATTCAGGATTTTTCTCGATCGTGTTATAGGCGAACGCTCCTATAAACCCGCAGCGTCCCTGAAACCATACCGACTTGGTCGAGTCCATCAGGTTGCCCTCGCGGTCGACACAGGTATACACGCCGCCGTTTACGCGGTCGTAGCCGTGGCGGAGCCAGAAGGGCATTATGTCGTCGCAGAGGTCGGTCGCATAACGATCGCGCAGTGCAAGCAGCGATTTGCGCGTTTCTTCTGTCATTTCCATCGTCATACAGAAAGTTATCGGGCAAGTACGTTGCAGCGTTCGAAGAAACCGATTTCCTCAAGTTCGCGCTTCATCAGGGCCTCCTCTTCGTCGGTCATGTTCTGGAACGGCACACGGTTGGGGCCGAGGTCGAGTCCGATGAGTTTCATGATGCGTTTGCCGCCCACGATGTTGCCACGGTAGTGGCATATCACGTTGATCACGGCCTGCGAGAAGTTCTGGTGCTCGCGGGCTGCCTCAAGGTCGCCGCGGTTCCAGGCGTCGATAATCGCCACGAGTTCGCGCCCGTTGTAGTTGGTAGTACCGCCGATACCGCCGCGTGCGCCTCCCATTGCGAGCGAGGGAAGGATGGTTTCGTCCTGTCCGTGGAGCATGTCGTACTTGCCGTTTTTGTACAGGCGGCACTGGTTGTACTCATATATGCTCTCGAAGGTGTACTTGATGCCGGCGAAGTTGGGCACGCGGCCGTCGACAGCCTCAAGCAGCTTGACCATGGGGAGATATGCGCCGTTGAATGCGGGGATATGATAGTAGTAGAACGGCAGTTCGGGAGCTCCGGCGGCAATCTGCTCGATATACTTTACCAGTTCTTCAATGCGGTTGATCTTGGGGAAGGGAGGAGCCATAGCACCGATGCCCCAGGCGCCGATTTCGGCGGCATGGCGTGCGAGTTCGCGGCTGTCGCGGGCGCAGCAGCTGCCCACGTGAACGATCACCTTGAAGTCTTCGGGAGCGGCTTTCACCCATGCCTCGGCAAGTTTTTTGCGCTCGTCGGTGGTGAGCATGTAGCCTTCACCTGACGAACCGTTGATAAACACGCCTTTAAGGCCGTTTGCCTTAAGCATTTTGGCATAAGCTGGTATAGGTTCGTAGTTTACATCGCCATTGGGATAGAACGGAGTGAACGGGGCATCGATAAGCCCCACGATAGGTTCAAATTTCATGTTTTGGTTATTTTAGAAGAGTTATTAGTCTGATTAGTTTAGTCTGTAGGTCAGGCCTCGACGTTTTCAGCCGCGAGATTGTAGGCCGAAGCTGCCTCCTCCTGGTCTTTATCGTCATATTTCGGACGGAGCAGCGTGAGCTGCAGCACGAGTGCCAGCACAAGGATACCGCCCATCAGCGCGAAGCAGGTGCCGAGACCCACCGACTCGGCGAGTGAGCCGAGCAGCTGGGTGGTTATGGCACCCATGATCACACCGAGAGAGTTCATGAATCCATAAGCCATCGCACGCTGACGCGACGACACAAACTGGCAGAGGATAGGCATGTTGTTGGCGTCAAACATGCCGTAGCCGACACCGAAGAACAGGCCGGCGAGTACCGAAAGCCATGCGTTGTGTGCAAGACCTATGAGCACCAGAGCCGGAATCATCATGGCCAGGCCGATGGCGCTGGTGTAGATGCGTCCGCGGACGTTGCGACGCACCCAGCGGTCACTCATCGGCCCGCCGACCATCACGCCTATGAAGCTCGAGACGGCTATGGTGAGCGTTGCCATCGGGCCTGCCCACTCCATCGACAGGTTGAGGTTGTCATGGAAGAGTGTCGGGAGCCAGTTCTTGGTAGCCCAGCCCGGTATCGAGCTTGAGGCAAAGAAGAAGAGTATCACCCAGAAGGCCATCGTGGAGAACACAACGGCAAAAGAGCGCACCATCGACTCTTTGTTGACTTTTTTCTGTATGCCGGCAGCCTTGGCTTCCTGCTCCTTGCCGAGTCCGTGGCCGCTCTTCTCATGAAGGAGGAACATGAGCACTATGGCATAGCCCACGCCGATGATACCGAACCAATGGAAGGTGTCCTGCCACGACCATGTGGTGGCAACCATCGAGCCGAAGCCGCCCAATGCCTGGCCGCAGTAGAGGCCTGTCATGTGCAGTCCGATCGCCAGAGAGCGGCCTTTGCCGGTGAAATAGTCGGCGATAAGCGACAAGGCTGAAGGGATGTACAGGGCCTCGGAGATGCCCATTACGCCGCGCAGCCACATCAATTCGTGGAAGTCATTGCAAAGGCCCATGGCATAGGTGACGCCCGACCACACGCCGAGCGATCCGACAATGAGCCATTTGCGGCTCACGCGGTCGGCAACGGCCCCTGAGAAGGGACTTGAGATACCGTATACCCAAAGAAAGATTGCCATAAGTGCGCCGAATGCCTCGGCATTGCGCAGCGCGGGGATATCAAGGGCGATGTTCTGCTGCATCGTCGACAGCATCTGCCGATCCATGTAGTTGAGCAATGCTACGATCCACAGCAGACCGACCACCACCCAGGGATAATAAGATTTGTTTCTCATGCTATAATTAGTTTTTATACTTTTTGTCTTGGTCGGATAGATAGAATACTGTTATGCTTTGGTTAAGATTTTATCGAAACCCGGCTTTTTCGAAGCCAGAACTTGGTTACTTTTGCAAATGTAGCTACTTTTGCAAAAACTCTGATTATTTTTATGGAAAATTTTTGTTTTTATCCAGCTACTAAATATATTTTCGGCCACGGAGTCGAAAACAAGGCCGCTGACGAATTGCGCGAGTTCGGTATGAACAGGGTGCTGATTGTTTACGGCATGGGGTCGGTGGTGCGCTCGGGACTGCTCGGACGCATCAAGGATTCTCTCAATGAAGCCGGCATCGCTTTCAGCGAGTTAGGAGGGGTACAGCCGAACCCGCTCGACACCAAGGTATACGAAGGCATAGACATCTGCCGCGAAAAAGGCTGCGACGGACTGCTTGCCGTCGGCGGAGGCTCGGCCATCGACACGGCCAAGGCCATCGCTGCCGGCACATTATATGACGGTGACTTCTGGGACTTCTACTGCGGCAAGGCTGTGATCGCCGACGCCCTCCCCGTGGGTGTGGTGCTCACCATACCGGCCGCCGGCAGCGAGGGGTCCGGCAATTCGGTCATAACCCGCTCGGACGGAATGCGCAAGATCAGCCTGCGCACCGACAAGGCTCTGCGCCCGCGATTCGCGCTGATGAACCCCGAACTGACTTTCACCCTTCCCCCATTCCAGACAGCGTGCGGCATCGCCGACATGATGGCGCACATACTCGAACGTTACTTCACTCCCTCAACCGATGTCGAAATCACCGACCGTGTGTCGGAAGGCGTTTTGACAGCCATTATCGAGGAGGCTCCGAAAGTGATGAAACGCCCCGACGACTACCAGGCACGTGCCAACATAATGTGGAGCGGGACACTCGCCCACAACGGCATATGCGGAACAGGCCGCATCGAAGACTGGTCGTCGCATGGTCTCGAACATGAGATTTCGGCTCTCTACGACGTTGCCCACGGGGCCGGCCTCGCGGTCATCTTCCCGGCATGGATGACATTTATGGCAAAGGTACGTCCGGCGAAAGTCGCCCAGTTCGGTCGGCGCGTGTTGGACGTGTGCGAGCCTGACGACACAAAGGCGGCCGTCGAGGCGGCCGACCGTCTCCGCAACTTCTTCCGTTCGCTCGGACTGCCGGCAACATTCGCCGAATTGGGCGTTCCGCAGCCCGACATCGCCACAATGGTCCGCAAAGTCCACGAGAACAAGGGGAATCCGTTCGGGGGATACTACCCGATAACCCCCGAGGTGTCCGAAGCGATCTACAGACTTTGCCTCTGACCTCGGCAAAACCTTCAGTACCGGTTTATGCTATCAGTCTACAAAGCCTCGGCTGGGTCGGGTAAGACGTTCACCCTCACCCGCGAGTACATAAAACTGCTTCTCGGAGAAAAAGACCCCGAGACAGGGCGCTACCGGCTCAGTCACGAGCGCGGACGGCATCGCCACACCCTCGCCATAACCTTCACCAACAAAGCCACCGAGGAGATGAAACGGCGCATAATCCACCAGCTCGCCGTACTCGGAGGGGTGGAGCCGGGATGGTCGGGAAAAAGCCCCTACGAGAAAGATTTGCTCGACGAATTCGTATGCTCGCCACAACAATTGCATGAAGCGGCTCGCGGAGCGCTGAAATCGTTGTTGCTCGGGTTTAACAATTTTAACGTCAGCACTATCGACTCTTTTTTTCAGCTTGTGCTGAGGGCTTTCGCACGCGAGGCCGAACTGACGGGTAATTACGAAGTGGAGCTGGACGACAAGTCGGTACTCAACCGGGCCGTAGGATCGCTGCTGTCTTCACTCAAGACCGACCGCGACCCGGCGGCCAACCGCCGGCTGGTCAACTGGCTCTCGCAGCTGATGATCAGCCGGATCGAAGAGGGGCATTCCTACAATGTCTTCAACCGTAACCTCAGCGTGTTTGCCGATGTCGTCGGCTTTATCAGCTCTATCTCGGGCGAGGCATTCGCGCAAAGGCGCGACGAGATGATGGATTATCTGGCTGATGACACACGGCTGGCCGACTTTCAGGCTGATGTCTCACAGGCTCTCGGCTCGTTCTATCCCGAAGCATCCAAGGCATGCATGGCCCTGGCAAGGCATATCGACGAGAACGGCTACGGCTCATGTGTCAAAGCCGCCCTGTTGAATATTTGCGAAAAATGGTCAGGGACCGCAGCGCCTGCCGACCTCTCCACCGGTTCGTTTGTGCCCAAGGCTCTGGCCGACCCCTCGTACGCCTTTAAGAAAAACTCCGACCCCGGCGACAGCCGCCTGTACATGCTCATTGAAAACGCTTGCGGCAAGATCTCCGACTGCGCGGCCTATACCGCTATTTATAAGGCTATACGCAAGAATATCTACATGCTCGGACTGCTTCACCGCACCACCGACCTGGCCAACGAACAGCTCGTCGACGACAACCGCCTGATGCTTTCTGACACCAACTACCTTCTGAGCCGCATTATCGGCGACGGCGACGCTCCGTTTGTATACGAACGGGTGGGGGTGAACCTGCAGCACTTCCTTATCGACGAGTTTCAGGACACCTCAAAACTGCAGTGGCAAAACCTGCGCATCCTCCTCGAAGAAGGCCTTTCGCAGGGGCACGACAGCCTGATAATCGGCGACGAGAAACAATGCATATACCGTTTCCGCAACAGCGACCCCTCGCTGCTGCAGTATAGGCTTAAACTCGACCTGCCGCAACACTGCGACGAACACGGATCGGATCAGCGGGACAACATCAACTGGAGAAGTTCGGCCGACGTGATACGGTTCAACAACGCCCTGTTCGGAAAACTTGCCGACACGTTGGGGTTTCCGGACGTGTATGCCAACGTGGCACAAGGCATTCCGGAGTCGCACAGCGACTTTAAGGGCTATGTGTCGGTTTCGTATGCCGACAGTGCCGAGGCGTCGCTCGACAATATGCTCACCCACATCAGACGACAGCTGGAGTCGGGATACAGCCCCGGCGACATAGCGGTGCTCGTGCGCAGGGTCAGCGAGGGAGCCGAAGTGGTCGAATACCTGCTGGGGGCACATTCACGCGACCCGGAGTGCCCGCAGCTGAGAGTGGTGTCGGACGACTCGGTGGGTGTAGGGTCCTCTCCGGCCGTGCGTCTTATTGTCAGCGTGCTGAGAGTGATGTCCACCGCCGACCGGTCGGGTGGAGAACGGTCTATGTCGAGGAGACGCCTTGCCTGCATGCTCCACGAATACGAGGGCATGCTGAACCGTGGCATGACACGCAGCGACGCCATGCGCGACCTGCTGGCGTCATGCAAGCCGGACGACGACGACGATGCGGCGGCCGATCCCCTGCCCGTGATATCTCCTAACCGGTGCGCCAACCTTATATCTATGGTAGAGGAAATCATCGCCACACTGGTGCCGATGTCGGCCCGCACGGCCGAAAATGTGTTTCTGTCGACATTCCAGGACATGGTCCTGGACTTCAACCGCCGTGGAGATGCCGACATTGCGTCATTCATAAGATGGTGGGACACCCGGGGGCACAGCACCAAGGTAACACTCCCCGCCGACCCCGAAGCCATACGCGTGATGACCATACACAAGTCAAAAGGGCTGGAATTTGAATGCGTGCACATACCGTTTGCCACATGGCCGCTTTTCTCTCCCAAATCGCCCGAATGGTTCGACCTGAAGGGGCTCCCTATGCTCAACCCGTCGAATCTTCCCCCGATCTTCCCGATTGTGCCCATGTCGGCGATGGAGTCGACACCGTTAGCCGAAGCCTACAGGCAGCTGCGCAACGAGTCGGTGCTCGACGAGCTGAATGTGGCCTACGTGGCCTTTACACGCGCTGTGAGCGAACTTGTGGCGGGCATATCCAAGTCGACGGGCGACAATCTCGGCAGCCGTATAGCCGATGCCCTGTCGCTCTCCACGGGCGACACTTTCACCTCGGGAGTCCCGACCTCGCCGCGTCCGGCAAAGACAGAGTCTCGTCCGGCCCTGGAAGCGCGGCAGCCCGTCGAGATGCCCGAATACCGCACTTACGCCCATTCGCGTCTGTGGGACAGCACGCGGCTCGAAGAGGAAGAGGAACTGTCGGTACAGCGCAAGCGCGGTCTGCGGCTTCACAATCTGCTGGCACGCGTACGTCGGTTCGAAGATATTCCGGCCGACGATGAGGGCGACAAGCTCAGGCATATGATTGCAGGACATGGCGTGGAACGGTGGTTTGCGGGTTTCAGCCGCGTTTTGTGCGAACGCGAGATAGTGTCGGCATCAGGCAAAACGATGCGTCCCGACAGAGTGGTATGGCTCGGCGACGGCACTGTGGAGGTGATCGATTACAAGACCGGAGAGGAGAACGACACACGCTACCGCCATCAGGTAGGGCGTTACATCTCGCTGTTGAAATCGCTCGGGCACAACAAAGTAAGGGGGTATGTATGGTATCTTGACACCGACCGCGTGACCGAGGTTGGACGAAGGTGACAAATATAAAAAAAAGACGTCTTTCTTCACAGAGAAACGCCTTCGGGGTTATCCATTTTTCTTATTCGTTGTGGGCGCTGAGGGATTCGAACCCCCGACCCTCTGCTTGTAAGGCAGACGCTC